>JANNSW010000525.1:0-2462 GCA_031403055.1 Hyphomicrobiaceae bacterium
CGGACCAGGGCGAGGAGGCGGCCGCGCAACGGGATCGCGCACCCGAAAGCAGGCGACCCCGAAACGCGAAGGGCCCTCCGCGGCATTGGCCGGGGAGGGCCCTTTCGTTCGGCTGATGGGCTGTCGCTCGCTAGAGCATCGACCCTCTGCCGTCCCCGGCGGTCACATTCGGGTTGGCGAGGCTGGTGGCGCCACAGGCGCGACCACTCCACCTTCCGGTGACCTTCATTTTGGCGACGGCAATCATCTTGTCAGCTCTCGGTGTCTTGTTGGACGAGCCCATGGGCCCGCGTTCGGAGCGGCTGTATGCCGCATTGCCTTCAGGTTGTCAATCGGATTCGCGAGATTCTGGGTGACAAATTCGTAACGCCAAAAACCCCGGTGCCTTTCGGCCCGGGGTCGGGTCGAGCGGGCGTTCAGCGGCGGTTGTTGGTGGCGGGACCCGCGACCTTCTTGGGCGCGCCCGGCAGCAGGCCCTCGCGCTGCAGCTTCTTGCGGGCGAGCTTGCGGGCCCGACGGACCGCCTCCGCCTTCTCGCGTGCCCGCTTCTGCGACGGCTTCTCGTAGTGGCCGCGCAGCTTCATCTCGCGGAAAATGCCTTCGCGTTGCATCTTCTTCTTGAGCGCTTTCAGCGCCTGATCGACATTGTTTTCGCGAACGATGACCTGCACGCGGATGACCTCTCGGGTATGATGAAGCGGTGGGTTCTGACGAGGCGGCCAACCATCCCTGACGACGAGGAGATGACGGCAGGCACGCTCGATTTCCCTGGCCGATAGCACGATCGGGTTACGAAGTCGAGTGCGCCACCGCCGACGGTTGCACACACACCATGAACAGGCCGGATCGCGCCCATTGGACAAGCTGTCGCGGATCTGACATCATTGAGATCTTGCGGTGAAACGATCGGAGGTCGTGATGGCCGTTGAAGCGCATTTGTCGGAGATTGCGGACCAGCACAAGTCGCTGGATCGCAGGATCAGGGAAGAATTGGAAAAGCCCGGCTCGGACGATCTGAAGATCGCACAGCTGAAACGGGAAAAGCTCCGCCTGAAAGACGAGTTGAAGCGTCGTCAGCCGAGCACCAGGCACTAGTACAGTTGCGTTCCAGACAAGCGTTGATCTCAGGGCGCTGCAGGCCATGGCCTCGGCGCCTTTTGCGTTTCTGCCGTGGCGCCATGTGCTCACGTCGCCTGCTCGCGAATTCGCTGTCCGCACCCGGACTCGTTGCTCCGTTGTCATACGTGACCGCCATGTGCTGGCTGATCGGAGCAAACATGCGTAGACTCACTCGCGATGATTCCCGTTCGCACATTCGCCGGGCGGCGCGTGGCCGTCTTCGGTCTCGCCCGCACCGGCCAGACGGCTGTCCGCGCACTGCTGGCCGGCGGCGCTGATGTTGCGGCCTGGGACGACGGCGAGCGCTCCCGGGAAAGGGCCCGTGTGGAGGGTTTGCCGCTCCTCGACCTGGCAGCGGCCGATTGGTCGGGCTTTGCCGCCCTCGTGCTCGCACCAGGCGTGCCCCTCACCCATCCATCCCCACATTGGACGGTCGAGCGCGCCCGCGTGGCGAGCGTCGAGGTGATCGGCGACACCGAGCTCTTCCTGCGTGAGCGCCGGGATTCGGGCGCGGCGGCAAAGGTGATCGGCATCACCGGCACCAACGGTAAGTCGACCACGACCGCGTTGACGGCCCATCTGCTGCGCTCGGCGGGCTTGCGGGTCGCCATCGGCGGCAATATCGGGGCAGCGGTGCTCGGCCTCGAGCCGTTCGAGCTAACGGATGCCTATGTGATCGAGCTCTCCTCCTACCAGATCGACCTGACGCCCACGCTGCAGCTCGATGCCGGCATCATGTTGAACCTCTCGCCCGATCACCTCGACCGGCATGGCGACATGGCCCACTACGCCGCGGTCAAGGAGCGCATTCTCGCCCCCACCTCGGCAACCGGTATCGCCGGCCTCGATGATCCCTGGTCGCGCGCGATGGCACTGCGTCGGGCGCTGCAAGGGCTGGCGACCATCGGCATCGAGGTGCTCGACGACCCGACCAAGCGCGAGAGCGCGAATGCAGCCGCCGAGCGCGAGGCTTTTCAACGCGCAGGCGGCGCGATCTGGCGAACCCGCGCGAGCGGCGAGATCGAAACATCGAGCGGAGCGCTCGCCAACCTCGGCGGCATCGCGACGTTGCGCGGCGCCCACAATGCCCAGAATGCGGCAGCCGCGCTCGCAGCCTGTCTGGCGATCGGCGCGGACCGCAATCGGCTCGCGGCCGGCTTCGGGTCCTACCCTGGCCTCGCCCACCGCATGGAGATCGCCGGCCGTCGTGGCCGGGTGCTGTTCGTCAACGATTCCAAGGCGACCAACGCCGACTCGACCGAGAAGGCGCTCTCCTCCTACGACGACGCCATCTACTGGATCGCAGGCGGCCTGCCGAAGGAGGGCGGGATCGCGCCGCTCGC
>JANNSW010000526.1:0-4070 GCA_031403055.1 Hyphomicrobiaceae bacterium
AGATCCCGGCAATAGAGCACGCGTTGCGAGTTGGTCTGGCTCTGACTACTGGTCTGGGCGATGGCGAGCGCGGGCAACGCAGCGGCCAGAACCGCTGCGATCACGATGACAAGGCTGCCGGCTCGACACCCGATCCGCACCACTTCCCCCATGGCCTGCCGCCCGATGGCAGCGCGGCGCTCTGATTATGAGCGGGGCAAGCTAGGCGGTCAATGCGGCGGCAATGTGTGAGGGGGCGATCTCCACGGGCATCCACCTCGCCGCGGCCGGCTCGATCGCCGCCAGCAAGCGAGGCCGTCGCTCGCCTGCCGGACTCTGGGTGCGAACGTTCTTTCGCGAACGGCTGGGATAGAGGGAGGTCAAAGTGGCGAGGCTGTAACGAGGGGATGCACCCGAATGTCGCGGGCAAAGGGAACGGCGCGCCATCCCGCCGCGACGATCACGCCCGCATGGCCGCTTCAGAAAATCGCCTCGATCCCCTTGCGACGGATCACATTCAGCAGCGCCAGCGCCGGACCCGAAGCGTGCTTCACGCCGCGCTCGAGCTGAGACAGATAGCCGACCGTCACGTTCAGATAGAGAGCGAACACCGCCTGGCTCATCCGCTCCCGCTCGCGCAGCACCCTGATTTCGTCGCCGGGGACAAGCTCGAGTTCGGGGAGGCCGTGCTCTCGCATGATGCGAAGCGTGATCTTGTTGGCGGTTGCCTCGCTGATGCTGCCACCTCGAAGGTCCTGGACTGTCTCCAGCAGCGCTTCCTCAATCCGACTCAGATTCTTCCTGCTCTTCGTCATACTCCATCTCCAGCAGCTTGCCGGCGGCGACGTCGGCTTCCAGTGCGGCCGCGCTCGTAGAAAGGAGATCACGCGCCAAATCCTTGTAGCTCGCAAGCTCGCTCGGCCTGATGTTATCGCGGTTACTTTTCGCAAACCCGATCAAAAACACGGCCCGCTCGCGCGACTCATAAGCGATCAGGAGCCGGAAGCCGCCCGAGCGACCCTGCCCTTTCCGCGCCACGCGCTGCTTGATGAGACTGCCGCCGAGATCGGCGTCGATCAGACCGCGTTCTGCCCTTGCGAGGGCCTCGGCGAGGCGTTCCTCGTCAATGTTCTCGCCTTTCGCGAACCGGGCAACCCATCACGTCAGGAAAACGCGCAAGCGAACTCCTATACATAGAACTATAATTCATCGCTTTACGGATTTCAAGCCAGCAACCCACCATCACGTCCCCGCGCGCCCGTACACGTCCTCGAAGCGGATGATGTCGTCCTCGCCGAGGTAGCTGCCCGATTGCACCTCGATCATCAGGGCAGGGATCTTGCCGGGGTTGGCGAGGCGGTGGATGGCGTTCAAGGGCACGTAGGTCGACTGGTTCTCGGCGACGATCCTCTTGGTGTCGCCGATCGTCACCTCGCAAGTGCCCGAGACCACGATCCAGTGCTCGGAGCGATGGAAGTGGGCCTGCAGCGAGAGTTGCGCGCCCGGCTTCACCATGATGCACTTGACCTGGTAGCGGTCACCGATCGCGAGCCGCTCGTACCAGCCCCAGGGCCGATGGACGCGGTTGTGGTTGATGGTGAGGTCGCGGCCTTCCTTCTCGTAGCTCGCGACCACGTCCTTGACCGACTGGGCTTCAGCCTTGGAGGTGACGAGCACGGCGTCGCGGGTTGCAACCACGACAACGTCCTCGAGCCCGACGACCGACACGGCGGCGCCGCCGTCCGAGTAGGCGAAGCTGTTCTTGGCTTTCAGGAAGCGAGCGTCGCCGCGGGCGACGTTGCCGTCGACGGCCTTGGGGGAGGCCTCCCAGATCTCGGTCCACGAGCCCAGATCGCTCCAGGCCGCCTGCATCGGCACGCACTTGATGTTGTCGGAGCGCTCGATGATCGCATAGTCGAGCGAGATGCTCTCGGCCTCGGCGAAATGGGTCTCGGAGAGACGGGTGAAATCGAGGTCGCTCTTGGCGTTGAGCAGCGCGTTGCGGCAGGCGCTGACGATCTGCGGGCAGCAGCGGTCGGCGGCCTCCAGCAGTGCATGCGCGGTGAACAGGAAGATGCCGGCATTCCAGAAGAAGCGGCCGCTTTCGACGTACTCGCGGGCCTTGGCCTCGCTCGGCTTCTCGACGAAGCGGCTGACGTCGAGCACGCCGCCGTCGCCGTCCGCGGCCTCGATGTAGCCGTAGCCGGTGTGGGGGTGCGTCGGCTTGATGCCGAAAGTGACGATGCTGCCAGCTTCGGCAGCCTTGATGCCGGCCTTGACGGTCGCGATGAAACCCTCGCGATCGGTGATCGCGTGGTCCGACGGCAGCATCAGCAGCAGCCGGCTGTCGTCCTCGCGCGCCGCCAACAGCGCGCCGATAATGGCGGCGGGCGCGGTATTGCGACCCATCGGCTCGAGCACGATGCCGGCTGGCACGAGGTCGAGCTCGCGCATCTGCTCGGCGACCAGGAAACGATGGGCTTCGTTGGCGATCACGGTCGGGCGCTCGAATACGGTGTCCGACAGGCGCAGGCAGGTGTCCTGGAACAGGCTATTCTTGCCGAGCACCGACAGGAACTGCTTGGGATGAGCCTTGCGCGACAGCGGCCATAACCGCGTGCCCGAGCCGCCCGACAGGATCAACGGATGAACAGTCGTCATGGTATCCCTTGCATTCGCCGTGAGGGCCTTGATCCGGGATCGGGGCACCTTCGACCACTTGGCGCGCGGAAGGCCAGACTGATGCTTCGTCATCGCGATGCTATCTCCAGGAAAGCTCGAACGGCGTCAACCTGACCGTCGTGTCGTGGGGTGCCGCCCAGGCGAGATCCTTGCCGCCATAGAAGATGTCGGCCATGACCCCGTCGATCCCGAGCGAAGCATCGCTACGGTAGAAAACCTCGGTTAACGCAATTTTAACCTCCCCATCGATGGCGAGGCGCAGGATTCCATCCGCAATTCCGGGCGAATTGAGGCCCACCTCCAGCTCGACGGCAATCCACCGGCCGCGCGGAAAGAAGAACGCGCCGCGCTCGATGCTACGGCCCCGCTTGTCAGGATGCCCCGGCACATAGGCGTAGACCTCGCCCGCTCCCCCCGCCCGCCACATCAGGCGGACCGAAAAGCCGTTCTCGCCATCGGCGAGCTTGCCCCCGGCCGGCCCCGAGCCACCGAACAGGCCCGGCAGCTTGCCACCCTTGTTGAAGGCGAAGTCGGGTGCGAGCCAGAGCCCATAGGAAAGGCACGCAGTCGTCGCGCCAGCTGGAATGCCGGCCTTCCAGCGAAAGCCCATGCCGCCTTTGGGCGCGGTCTTGTGCTTGGGGTTGAGGGAGCCTTGTGGCAGCCGGGCTTCGAGCACCTGAGCAACCGGCGCTGTCTCGTCGGCGAGGATGCGTACGTTTTCCGCGATCCCCCAGCCCTTGCCGGCGAGGAGGGAGAGGATGGCGCGCGGTTGGGGCAGCCGACCATCGGTCCCGGCCGGGGGGAAACTGACGAGCGCGGCCTGCTCGGAGCGGCAGCCGGCATGGGCTGGCGCGGCCGACGCCAGCAGCAGCGTGACGATGATCGCGATCCGGGGCATGTGGCTCTCCTCGATGCTGCCAAGGCTCCTACGCGATTCTCGAGCCTTGCCCCACAACGGACGAGGGCCGCCCGCCTCCTGCGAAGCGAGCGGCCCTTGCTTTCGTCTCGATCAGTGCCGCATCAGAGCACGATCGCGTCCATCGCGATCAGCTCCTTCAGCGACATGCCATGCACGTCGGCGAGCAGCACGACGTCGATGTCTACGCCCTTGATCTCGGCGGAGATCATGAGGCCGGCCTTGGTGTCCTCGACCGAGAGGATCTTGAAGGCATCGCCGCCCTTGACCAGGTCGTGCAGCATGAGCTGATCGCCACCCTTCGTCGCCGTGAAGTCGAGGATCGTGTCGGTGCTGCCGAGCTTGCTGCCGTCGGCGACGTCCTTCTTGAAGACGACGAAGTCGTCGGCGCCGAACCCGCCCTTCAGCACGTCCGAGCCTTCCGCACCGCGGATCCAATCGGCGCCGTCGCCGCCGTCGATGGCGTTGGCAGCCTTGCTGCCGCGGATCTGGT
>JANNSW010000527.1:0-4146 GCA_031403055.1 Hyphomicrobiaceae bacterium
TCGAGCACGAAGCCGTCGTGCTCCTTGGCGGTCGAGGAGCCCGGCGGGGTCGCGGCGGCGTCGCGCTCGGCAACGGCGCCCGGGGGAGGCTCCAGCGGGCCGCGCACGCCGCAGCCAGACAGCACCAGCAGCGTTGCCAGAGTCATGACAACCAGGCCAAGTCGCGTGGTCATGGGTTCGGGCTCCGCAGTTCGCCTCTCCCTGAGGCCGGATTGGATCTTCTTAGCGCTTCGCCGCCGCTTTTTCCAACCGCTTAATCCAGGTCTTCGCCATTTTGGTGACGTTGTGTGGCGAAGTTCCCCCATAGCTGGTGCGACTGCGCACCGAGCTCTCGACGCCGAGCACGGCGAGCACGGCCTTGGTGATGCGCGGCTCGATGACCTGCATGGCCTCGAGTGACAAATCCTCGAGCGCAACGGTCTTTGCCTCCGCAGCGGCAACAATGCGGCCGGTGATATGATGGGCATCGCGGAAGGGCATGGCGAGGCTCTGGACGAGCCAATCCGCCAGATCCGTAGCCGTCGCATAACCGCGTCCGGCAGCCGCTTTCATCATGGCGGCGTCGGGCTCGAGATCGGCGATCATGCCGGTCATCGCCGCGACACCAAGCCCAAAGGCATCGAGCGCACCGAAGGTCAGCTCCTTGTCCTCCTGCATGTCCTTGGAGTAGGTGAGCGGCAGGCCCTTCATCACCATCATCAAACCCTGGAAGGCACCAGCAATGCGGCCAGTCTTGGCCCGCACCAGCTCGGCGGCATCGGGGTTGCGCTTCTGCGGCATGATCGAGGAGCCGGTGGTGAAGGCGTCGGAGAGGCGCACGAAGCCAAACTCGGCGGTCGTCCAAAGCACGATCTCCTCGGCGAGGCGAGAGAGGTGCATGGCGGCAATGGCGGCGGCGGCCAACACCTCGAGGGCGAAATCGCGATCAGCCACGGCATCGAGCGAGTTGGCGGTCGGGCGGTCGAATCCGAGCTCGGCCGCCGTCATGGCCCGATCGATGGGGAACGACGTGCCGGCCAGCGCGGCCGAGCCGAGCGGGCATTCGTTGAGGCGGACGCGAGCGTCGGCGAACCGGCCGCGATCACGGGCGAGCATCTCGACATAGGCGAGCAGATGGTGGCCAAAAGTAACGGGCTGGGCCGTCTGCAGATGGGTGTAGCCGGGCATCACGGTCGCGGCGTGCGTCAGGGCTCGCTCAGCCAGCACGCGCTGCAATCCGGCCAGGCCCTCGTCGATCTCGTCGATGCGGTCGCGGACCCAGAGGCGGAAATCGGTCGCGACCTGGTCATTGCGCGAGCGCGCCGTGTGGAGGCGGCCAGCGGGCTCGCCGATCAGGTCCTTCAGGCGCGATTCGACATTCATATGCACATCTTCGAGGGCGGCCGACCATTGAAAGCGGTCTTCCGCGATTTCTCGCAGGATCGTGTCTAGACCAGCAATGATCCGGGCTGCATCGTCCTTGCCGATGATGCCGGTTGTAGCGAGCATGTGGGCGTGAGCCTTGGAGCCGGCGATATCCTGGGGCGCGAGGCGCTGGTCGAAGCCGACCGAGGCGTTGATCTCGGCCATGATCGAGGCCGGGCCGCTCGCGAAGCGGCCTCCCCACATGCTATTGGAAGCGCGATCCGGTTTGAGAGGGTCACGAGCCATGGTCGGAGATCCGATGCAAGACGAGTTGAAGGAGAAAGGTCGCGCGATGGGAAGGATGGTCCCGATCATAGCGGCAGTCGCGGCGGCGGTGGCCGGGTTCCTCGCCATATACGGGCAGCTTCCCCACGCTGGCAACCGCGAGGCGGTGCCGACCGGCGGGGTGATCGCACCCGCGGCCGGCGTGCAACCCCCGTCACCGGCACTCGCCGGTCTCAACCGTGGCAAGATGACGACGTTCGTCTTCCACAAGACAGTGACCCCCGTGCCTGCGCTCGCGTTCAAGGATGGCAGCGGCGCCGACCGGACGCTCGGCGATTTCAAGGGCAGGGTCGTGCTGCTCAATCTGTGGGCGACATGGTGCGCACCGTGCCGGCAAGAGATGCCCGCGCTCGACCGGCTGCAGCTGGCCCTGGGGGGCAAGGATTTCGAGGTCGTCGCGCTGTCGACCGATCGCGGCGGAATCGAGAAGGCGCGGAAGTTCCTGGCGGATACGGGCGTGACGGCGCTGACGCTCTATCAAGACACGACGGGCAAGGCCGGACAGGATTTGAAGGCGTTCGGCATGCCGACGACGCTGCTGATCGACCGGGCAGGCCGCGAGATCGGCCGGCTGATCGGACCCGCGGAGTGGGATTCGGAGGATGCGAAAGCGCTGATTGCGGCGGCGGTGAAGGCGGGCGGCTGACTGGCGCCGGACGCGGGCGACCGGCACCCGTGCGAATGGTGGACTCCCACCCACTCCTCTATGCTCGTCCATGACGATTCGGACCGGGGGAGAGCACGGCAATGACAGGTCAGACAGGGTCGGGATCGATCGGAAATCTCCCCTACCGCCAGTCGGTCGCCGGCTGCATGGCGGAGGCGATCGGCATCCATGGGCTCTCCGAGGCAGCACTCGCGCCCTGGCTCGAGCGGTCGCAACCGGCGCTGGCCGAGTTGAAGGAGGACGCGCGCACCGCGGGTATCGCCCTGTTCGGGCTGCTTGACGACACCGCCGACATCGAGGCCGGCGGGACGGCGCTCGCCCGCCTGTCGGAAGGCGCGGGCACCATCGTCTTCTTTGGCACCGGCGGCTCCTCGCTCGGCGGGCAGACGCTCGCGCAAGCCGCCGGCTGGAGCATTCCGGGCGAAGCCGGGCCCGAGCGCAAGCAGCGGCCGCGCATCCGCTTCTACGACAATCTCGATCCGCGCACGCTCGAGCGCTCGCTTGCCCATCTCGATCTCGGCTACGCGCGCTTCATCGTCACCTCGAAATCGGGCGGGACGGCGGAAACCCTGTCGCAGGCGATCGCAGCAATCGAGGCGGCCAAGGCCCGTGGGCTCGGCAGCCGGCTTGGCGATCTGTTCCTGGGCATCACCGAGCCGGCGCGGCCGGGCACGAAAAACGGCCTGAGGGAGCTGTTTGCCCATCACGGCATCGCCTGTCTCGATCATCCGACAGGTGTGGGCGGGCGCTATTCGGCGCTGTCGATCGTCGGGCTGCTGCCGGCGATGGCGATGGGGCTGGACGCGCATCGCATCCGCAATGGCGCGCGTGCCGTCGTCGAGCAGATGCTGGGCACCGGCTCGCCCGCCGATTGTCCGGCGGCGCTGGGAGCAGCCGTGGCTGTTGCCCTCAACAAGACGCGCGGCATCCGCACCATGGTGATGATGCCCTACGCCGACCGGCTCGCCCGGCTCGGCGACTGGCATGTGCAGCTGTGGGCGGAGAGCCTGGGCAAGGACGGGGAGGGAACGACGCCGGTTGCCGCACTCGGGCCGGTCGACCAGCACAGCCAGTTGCAGATGTACATGGAAGGCGCCCGCGACCACCTGCTGACGTTCGTGCGACTGGCCAATCCCGAGCGCGGCCCTCGCCTCGATCCGGCCCTCGCTCGGCTCGCGGGCATCGACTATCTCGCCGGCCGCACCGTCGGCGATCTGGTCGGGGCGCAGTCGCATGCGGTGCCGCTGGCCCTGATCGAAGCCGGCCGGCCGGTACGCACCTTCGACATCGACCGGATCGACGAGGCGACGATGGGCGCGCTGATGATGCACTTCATCATCGAGACCATCCTCGCGGCGAGGCTGCTCGGCGTCGACCCGTTCAGCCAGCCCGGTGTCGAGGCCGGCAAGAAGCTCGCGCTCGAGCGGTTGAAGCGGGAGAGCTGAGTCGATGCGTGATGCTGGGCAGCGGGCAACAGGCAGCGGGCAGCGGTTGCCCGTTCGTCGCTGCTGCCTGCTGCCCGCTGCCGGAGCTGACCAATGACCATCCGCCAGCTCCCGCCCGAGACCGTCAACCGCATTGCTGCCGGCGAGGTGATCGAGCGGCCGGCCAGCGTCGTCAAGGAGCTGGTCGAGAACGCGATCGACGCGGGCGCGGGCGAGGTCGACGTGGTCGCTGCCGGCGGGGGGATCTCGCTCATCCGCGTCGTCGATGACGGCTCGGGGATGGGCGCCGACGACCTCGCGCTCGCGGTCGAGCGCCATGCGACCTCCAAGCTGCCGGCTGAGGAC
>JANNSW010000528.1:0-5248 GCA_031403055.1 Hyphomicrobiaceae bacterium
CGGCACGACGTGCTGAAAGCGCGCCTCCGGCACGACGTGCTGAAAGCGCGCCTCCGGCACGACGTGCTGAAAGCGCGCCTCCGGCACGACGTGCTGAAAGCGCGCCTCCGGCACGACGACAGCTGATCCAGTCGAGCCCCGCCGGCTTCAACTCCTCCTCGATCCGCGCCGGCGTGATCATGCCGCGGTCCCCCACAAGGGCGACGTTCGCGAGCTTGAAGCGGCGTTTCAATTTTCCGATCTGCTCGCCGAGCGTCGCGGGATCGCTGGTGTTGCCCTCGAACACCTCGACCGCGACGGGCGTGCCGTCCGCGGCACAGAGGAGCCCGTAGACGATCTGCAGCCGGTCGGGCCGGTGGTCGCGGCTGTAGCCGTGCCTCGCCAGCGGACAGCAGCGCCCCTCCATGTAGCTCGACGACACGTCGTAAAGGACGAGCGTCCCGTTGGTGAGGTGCTTCCTCGCCAGCAACCCCTCGATCCGCGGCTGCTGCTCGAACAGCCAGTCGAGCGCCTCGTAGACCTCGCGCTCGGCGACGTCGGCGACGCCAAGAGTAAGAGCAAGGCTCGACGTCGCGGTTCCGGGCGAAAGTGCGCGGTGGAAGGCGAGCTTCGATCCGGGCGCGATGATCCTCTGGATGATCATCGCCTCGATGAGCGAGCGCACGCGCTTGTCGATGCCCGAGCGGCCCTGCAGCATGCGGTCGAGCCCGAGCCTGCGGATCGTACCGTGCACAGCCGCGACGTGGCCGTGCGGCAGGCTGCGCACGATCTCGAAGGGGGCCTCGTCCTTGCCGGCGACCTTGCCGCCCTCGACAAGCCGGGCGATGCCATCGACCAGCGCAGACGGCAGCTTCGAGAGATTGGCGAGCGTGCGCTTCCTGACGCGCCCTCCCTCGCGATAGCTCTCGCGCAGAAGGATCGCCGGCGGCGATGTGCGGTTGGGGATCCGATCGATGAACATGCCCGCCAGAAATCACTGTTCGCGGCGGAACGCAAGAGGACTACATGGACACATTGTTGCACGCGGGACTCACCCGAACCCTTGCCCGCCATGGGGTTTCATGTTGAGGAGAGTGAAAAGTTCGGGTTAGACATGCCGGCTTCGGCATAAATCTCGCGCTTCTCGCCCTTGTCATAGCGCTCGGTCGAGAGCGAGAGCACCTCGCAGGCCCAGTCGGGCACGAGGTCGAGCCACGGCGCGTCGGGAATCTCCGGCATGCGCTCGTGCCGCCAGGCAGCGAGATCGGGCACGGTCAGGTGGTGGCCGAGATGCAGCTCCGGCTCGTCGATGATCCACCAACCGCGGGGTCCACCGATGTTGAGTTGGAAGGGCGATGTCAGCACCGCACCGAGGATGGAGCCGACCGACGAGATCCGCATCGTCGGTCGCGGGTGCGTGACGAGGTGGCCGTCCAGGATCTCCGCGACGAGATGGGGAGGCACGGCGAGGAGGTCGTCGTAGGTCGCGGTCCCGATGGCGATTTCGGCCATGGCCTGCCCCTTTCGATCGGCAAGATGCACGCAATCGAACTCGAATGCGAAGTGCTGTCCGTCCGGCTACCCCAACGCTGCCGCCAAGCTCTCGAACATCGCGCGGCCATCGCTCCCGCCCAGCAGCGGATCGGCGAGGCGCTCGGGATGGGGCATCAGCCCGAGGATGCGGCCGGTCGCATCGAGGATCCCGGCGATGTTGTTGCGCGCGCCGTTGGGGTTGGCCGCGGCCGTGATCTCGCCGTCGCGGTCGACATAGCGCAACGCCACCCGACCCTCGCCTTCGAGGCGCGCCAGGGTCTCGTCGTCGGCGAAATAATTGCCCTCGGCGTGGCCGATCGGGATCGTCACGACGCCGCGATTGCCGTAGCGCGCCGTGTAGATGGTGTCGTTGCGCTCGACCCGCAGCGTCACATCGCGGCAGATGAAGCGAAGCGAGGCGTTGCGCATCAGCACGCCCGGCAACAGGCCTGCCTCGCATAGGATCTGGAAACCGTTACAGATGCCGAGCACCGGCGTGCCGGACTTGGCCCGTCGCACCACGTCGCGCATCACTGGCGAATGCGCCGCCATTGCGCCGCACCGCAGATAATCGCCGTAGGAAAAGCCACCCGGCAGCACGAACAGATCAGCGGCCGGAGCCTCGCCGTCGCCATGCCAGACCATCGCCGGCTTTGCCCCGGTCGCCGCCTCGAGCGCCACCGCCACGTCGCGGTCGCAGTTGGAGCCGGGAAAGACGATGACGGCGGCGCGCAGCTTCGTTCTCATGCCGGGACATCGGAAAGCTGGAGCCGACGCTCGATGCGATCGACTTTCTTCTCGATCCCGTCCAACCTCTCGTGAATGTTGTAAATGTCCTTCTGCAGCAGGAGTTGATGTCCACACGGAGTTGTGAGCTCGTCGCGGATGCTGCGCTGTCCATCCTGCAACCCGGCCACCCGGCTCTGAATGTCCTTCAGAACCTCATAGATCAACTCCTGAGTAATCTCGGCCATGATTTCCAACCCTAGTCGGTCAGCTCGAAAGCATAGGTCTCGATCACCATGTTGGTCAGCAGCTCGCGGCACATCCGCTCGACCGCATCCCTTGCCTTGCTCTCGTCGCGCTCGGCGAGCTCGACCTCGATGTATTTGCCCTGCCGGACGTCGCCCACGCCCTTGAATCCGAGCGAGGCGAGCGCGCCCCCGATCGCCCTGCCCTGGGGATCGAGGACGCCCGGCTTCAAGGTTATGCGGATCCGTGCCTTCATGCTCTATGCGCTCGCGCGGCCTCTGCTCAGTTGGGCATGCTGCTGCCATTGCCGCTCGGCGGCGCACTGCCGCCGCTGCTGCCGTTGGAGGTGACGAGACGCGGCCCTTTCTGGCGGGCGGGACGGCTCTCGACCAGGATGCCGAGCCGGCGCGCGACCTCCTGATAGGCCTCGACCAGGCCACCCAGATCCTTGCGGAAGCGATCCTTGTCGAGCTTCTCGTCCGTCTTCATGTCCCAGAGCCGGCAACAGTCCGGGCTGATCTCGTCAGCGAGCACGATTCTGACGTGATCGCCGTCATAGAGCCGGCCGAACTCGACCTTGAAGTCGACCAGGCGGATGCCGATGCCCAGGAACAGGCCGGTCAGGAAGTCGTTGATCCTGAGCGCCAGCGCCATCACCTCGTCGATCTCCGCTGGGCTCGCCCAGGCAAAAGCCGTGATGTGCTCCTCCGACACGATCGGGTCGTGCAACTCATCGCTCTTGTAGTAGAATTCGATGATGGAGCGGGGCAGCTGCACGCCTTCGGTGAGGCCGAGCCGCGTGCACAGCGAGCCCGCCGCCACATTGCGCACGACCACCTCGAGCGGGATGATCTCCACCTCGCGGATCAGTTGCTCGCGCATGTTGAGGCGCTTGATGAAATGGTTGGGCACGCCAACCTCGCCGAGCCGCATGAAGATGTACTCGGAGATGCGGTTGTTGAGCACACCCTTGCCGTCGATCACCTCGTGCTTCTTCTTGTCGAAAGCGGTCGTGTCGTCCTTGAAGTGCTGGATCAGGGTGCCTGGCTCGGGACCCTCATACAGCGTCTTCGCCTTTCCATCATATACGAGACGACGACGGGTCATTGGATCTGGTCCTCGCAATCACGTCAGTTACTGGTCGATCTCGTTCTACCGGGGGGCTGGCGGCGATTGGACCGCGCCGGCTCCCGATGCCAGGAGAACGATGGTGGAACAACATCGTCGTCGCGGAGTGCTGCAGACCCCACGGAATCAAGACCCTCCTGTCACTACCCTAGCCCAGGAAGGGAGGCGAAACAATGGACGCCCGACGCGGGCCGCCAAAGTCCGATCGCGGTTGATTTGCCTGTGCGGCCCGGCTATCGGTCGAGAAACCGATGGGTTGAGCGCATCGGATCGCGATACCGGACCTATTGTGTCCAATTGGAGCATAAATCAGATGGCCAGCTTCGACGACCGCCAGAAGGGCTTCGAGAAGAAATTCGCCCACGACCAGGAATTGCAGTTCAAGGCGCAGGCCCGCCGGAACAAGCTGCTCGGCCAATGGGCCGCAGAGAAGATGGGCCTCAAGGGCAAGGAATCCGAGGAATACGCGAAATCGGTCGTTCGGGCCGATTTCGAGGAGCCGGGCGACGACGACGTGCTGCGCAAGATCCGCAAGGACCTGGCCGACAAAGGCGTCAGCCAGTCCGATCACCAGATCCGGCGCACCATGGACGAGCTGATGGCAACCGCCAAAGAGCAGATCATGACCGAGGTCAAGCCCTGATCCGAGCGCTGGCATCGAGCAGCGCCCTGGAATAGCATCAGGCATGCTCGATCAGTCAGTCGGAGGCCTCCACCCAGATCGTCGTTCCCGCGCAGGCGGGAATCCAGACAAGCCGCTGACAGGACGCAGGACTTCGCCTGGATGCCCGCCTGCGCGGGCAAGACGTTCCTCATGATGGGCTCTCGTGATTCCGGGTAGTTGGGCAAACGGCGGGCACAGTACGATGCCGCAAGACGCAATCAGATCCGCTCTCGCCAGCAAGCCGACGCTGCTGACGGCCTGGCTCACGATCGGCTCGGCGCTTTCGGTGGAAATCGTAGCCCGCTCCGGCGTCGACCTCGTGACCATCGATCAGCAGCACGGCGCGGGCGGACCGGCCGAGCTCGTCGCCATGCTGGCTGCCGCGCGGGCAGGCCGGGTTCCGGCGCTGGTGCGCGTTGCCAGCAACGACACCGGGCTGATCGGCCGGGCGCTCGACGCGGGCGCGCAAGGGATCGTCTGTCCGATGGTCAACACGGCGGAGGACGCTGCGCGGCTGGTCGCTGCCGTCAAGTTTCCCCCGCTCGGCGCCCGCAGTTTTGGTCCCTACCTCGCGAGCTTCGTGCTGCCGGGCGACTATTTCAGCCAGGCCAACGCCTGGACCATCGCCTGTGGCCAGATCGAGAAGGCGCAAGCCCTCGACAATCTGGATGCGATCCTGGGCGTCGAGGGGCTCGACATGATCCTGGTCGGACCCAATGATCTGTCGATCTCGCTGTCGGGCGGGAGAAAGCGCGACGTCGCCTCGCGCGAGACGCTGAAGGCTATCGACCACATCCTCGCCCGCTGCCTCGAGGCCGGCGTGATCGCCGCCATCTACGCGGGCGATGAGGATTACGCCCGCCCGCTCGCCGCGAAAGGCTGGCAAGTGATCGCGATCGCGAGCGACGCAGCCTGGATCGGCGCGGGCGCGGCCAGCGCGGCCGCGGCGATCGCCAAGGGGATGAAGGGGGC
>JANNSW010000529.1:0-1635 GCA_031403055.1 Hyphomicrobiaceae bacterium
CGGCCATGCCGATGGATTCGCCCAGCGTTGGGTGCGGGTGGATGGTCTTGCCGATATCGGTGGCGTCCGCGCCCATCTCGACGGCGAGCGCGACTTCGCTGATGAGGTCGCCCGCGCCGGTGCCGACGATGCCGCCGCCGACGATGCGGTGCGTTTCCGCATCGAAAATGAGTTTGGTGAATCCTTCGTCGCGCGCATTGGCGATGGCGCGGCCCGAGGCGGCCCAGGGGAACTTTGCCACGCCGACCTTGCGGCCCGCCTTCTTCGCCTCGTCTTCGGTGACGCCGACCCATGCGATTTCCGGGTCGGTGTAGGCCACGGAGGGAATGACGCGCGCATCGAAGTGAGATTTCAGGCCTGCGGCGGCCTCGGCAGCGACGTGACCTTCATGCACCGCCTTGTGCGCGAGCATCGGGTTGCCGGCGATGTCGCCGATGGCGAAGATGTTCGGCACGTTGGTACGCATCTGCGAATCGACCGGGATGAACCCACGCTCGTTGACACTGACCTTCGCGTTCTCGGCGCCGATCTTCTTTCCGTTCGGCACCCGGCCCACCGAGACAAGGACCATGTCGTACACGGTGCTATGCCCGAGATCGAAAAAGACCTTGATACCGTCTTTCAAGACCTCAACCTTGGTCGTCTTCGTCTTCAGCATGATCGTGTCGATGCGCGGCGCGTTGAATCTTTTCCACACCTCGACCAGATCGCGGTCCGCACCCAGCATCACGTCATCGAGCATTTCCACGACGTCCAGGCGCGCCCCAAGCGTCGAGTAGACCGTCCCCATCTCCAGGCCGATGATGCCGCCGCCGATGATCAGCAGCTTTTTCGGCAAGCTCCGCAGCTCCAGCGCACCCGTGGAGTCGACGATGCGCGGATCCTCGGGGAGGAACGGCAGTCTGGCCGCCTGCGAACCGGCGGCGATAATGGCATTGGCAAAGGTGATCTTTTTCCCGTCGACATCAATGATGTGATTGCTGACAAACTTCCCGACGCCCTGCACCACCGTGACCTTGCGCATTTTCGCCATCGAGGCGAGGCCGCCCGTCAGCTTACCGACGACTTTGTCCTTGAAGGCGCGCAGCTTGTTGAGTTCCAGCTTCGGCGCGTCGTAGTGGATTCCGTGTGCCTTGAGTTCCTTCGCGGCATCCATGATCGCCGCCGTGTGCAGCAGCGCCTTGGACGGAATGCAGCCGACGTTCAGGCATACGCCGCCGAGTACCGGATAACGCTCGACGAGGATGGTCTTCAGGCCCAGGTCAGCAGCGCGGAACGCGGCCGAGTAGCCGCCGGGCCCCGAGCCCAGCACCAGCATGTCGCAATCGAAATTGGAGCCAGCCTGAACGGGTTTGGGCGTTTCCTTGGGAGATTCGGCGGGTTTGGGCGCTGCAGGCCGGGCTTTCTCGGGAGCAGGCGCCGGCATGGCGGCGCCTCCGCTTTCCAGCTTCAGAATCATCGAGCCCTGCGATACTTTGTCGCCCAGCTTTACCTGGATTGACTGCACTACGCCCGCCTCGGGCGCGGGAATCTCCATGGTCGCCTTGTCCGACTCCAGGGAGATGAGCGACTGCTCCTTCGTCACCGTGTCGCCCGGCTTCACCAGCACTTCGACCACCTCGACGTCCTTGTAGT
>JANNSW010000530.1:0-23642 GCA_031403055.1 Hyphomicrobiaceae bacterium
GAAGGCAAGGATCGCGCCGAGCGCCGACAGCAGCACGACCTCGCGCCGCCTGATCCGGGACATTCCCGCGACAAACCAGGCCGCTATCAGCAACAGCGGCAACAGCGTCAGCGTGAGCGTCCGTCCCGCGAACGAGACGAAGGCGCCAGTGTAAATGCCGAGCACCGGCATCACCAGTGTGAGCACTGCGACAGCGAAAGCAGCGATCATGAGGCTGTGCTGCTCCAGCTGGATCCCTGCGACCAGCAGAGCGAGCGCCACCACCGCACCAACGAGGCAGGCATTGAGCAGCGCAGCCGGGATGCCGATCGTGAACCAGCCCCGGTTGTCGGCGCTGCCCGGGAACATGATCCAGTAGGTCATGAACACGGCAATAGCCAGCAGGACGCCGATGGTGCCGAGCCAGACCCACCGCTCGCTGGCAGGCGCCACCCGCAACCTGAGGCCGGCGAAGTAGGCCAGAACCAACGCTGCGCCAGGGGCCGTCTCGTAGCTGCGCCAGAACATCAGCAGCAATGCAAACAGCACCGCATAGTCGAGACGATCGAGCCTCGGCCGCATCAGCATGAACAATAGCGGCCACACCACGACCGCCAGAAAACAAGCCTCGCCGAAGAGGTTGTAGCCTTGCGGCATCACGACGAGCACGAACGAGATGAGCGGAAAGATCAGAGGAGTCTTGTCGAGGCCGCGCAGCGCGAACAGGCAAGCCGCAAGCGACACGACGAAATACTGGTGCAGGCCGAAATCGAACAGCCACCTGAGGGTCGATAGATCATTCACGCCAAGCCAGATGGCAAGCGCGACCGGCCACTGCATGGCGTAGTTCGCGTGCAACCGCGACCAGTTCGAGAGCTTGAAGCCGAACCCATCGACCATCGTCACGAAGTAATGCGCGCCGTCCGCCGCAAAACCGATGTCGCGCACCAGGCCCGACCAGAGCGCGGCCGAGATCGCGATCAGCAGCAGGACCAAGGGCAGGGCCACCCGCTCCGCCCGATCGCGACCGATCAGTCTCGGTTGAGCGCGCCAAACAGCCTGTAGCGTGCTCTGCACCAATGCAAACCTGGAAATCATCGACCTACCTGGAGGAGGAACGGGGCAATCACAGTCCGGCCGGCAAGCGCCACCACATCGGGCGGGTATGCAAGCCATGTACCAGCCCCGCTCGCTTCTTCGTGTCGTGTGCCATCTACGCTCCCGTCACGCGGCGCCAGAAGTCCGAGACGAGCTGCTCGTCCCGATAGGGCAAGATCTCCCGCCAGCGCGGGAAGGACGCCTCGAACACTTGCGCGCCCATGCGAACGTCCTTGTAGGGATTGACCGCGCCTCCCGCAACCAGCGTCACCCTATCGAGCTCTTCGAGCAGTCGTAGCACGCCCGGACCGGTGTTCGGAAAATCGAGCGTCAGCGTCGCACCCGGTCGCGGAAACGACAGCAGGCCGGGCGAGGGGCGATCGCCAAACACCTTCAGCACGGTCAGGAACGAGGCGAGGCCTGCCGCGTGGGTCCGCTCCAGCATCTCGGTGATGGCGGCTTGGGCGACCCCGAGCGGGACCACCGACTGGTGCTGGTGCAGCCCGTTGGGCCCATAGAGGCGGTTCCAGTCGGCGATCCCATCGAGTGGATAGAAGAACGGATCGAGCGCGACCCGCCGGCGCGAATGCCGGCTGCCTTCCTTACGCAGGTGGAGGGCGTTGAAAGCTCTGATGCTCGACCGGTTGAGCACGGAGAACGGCAGCTCGAACGGCACGGCGAGCCGCGAACGTCCCGATCGCACCGCCTGCAGACCGCCCTCGTGTGCGTGATTGCCGCGGATGAGCAGCCCCCGCCCGAGCGAGCGCCCGCGGGCGAGCTGGTCGATCCAGGCAACGCTGTACTCCGAGCCGGCATCCGATTCCCGGGCGAGCCGGAAGAAATCGGCCAGGCCATCGAAGCGAATGACCTCCTGATCCACGCCAGCGCTCGCGACGGGCATCAATTGCAGCTCGGCCGTGGTGATGACGCCCGTCAGGCCCATGCCGCCGATGGTCGCCGAGAAGAGAAGCGGGTTCGAGCGAGCCGAGCAGCGCTGCCGGCTGCCGTCCGAGCGCATCAGCTCGAGCGAGCGCACATGCGAGCCGAACGTGCCGCGGTGATGGTGGTTCTTGCCGTGGACATCGTTGGCGATGGCGCCCCCGACGGTCACGTACTTGGTTCCCGGCGTCACCGGCAGGAACCAGCCCATTTGCAGCACATGATCGATGATCGAGGACAGCAGCACGCCCGCCTCGACCTGCAACACACCGCTGTCGCCATCAAACGAAAGAATGTGCCCCATGCCGCGGCAATCGAGCAGCAATCCCTGATCGTTGAGGCAGCTGTCGCCATAGCTGCGGCCATTGCCGTAGGGAAGGCACGAAGGCGATGCCACGGGCCATCCGGCCGCGCCCGACCCCAGCACCACGGCTGCCCTGTCCCGGCGGCTGGTCCGTCCCCACGATTGGTAGCGAGGAGCCGTCATCGCGCCATCAGCAACAGGACGCCGGCGATGCCGACCATGGCGATGCTCCGCCAATCGCCGATCGCGAACACGAGCGGATCCTCATTCATCTCATTGCGGCGCGCGAGCACCCAGAACCGGCAAACGATGTAGAGCTGGATCGGGCACAGCAGCCAGATCATTTCCGGAAAGCGGTAGAGCGCGTGCACCTCCGGGCTGTTCACATAGAGCGCGAGCACCAGCACCGACATCAGCCCGCTCGCGGTTCCGAACTGGGCGAGCGTCTCGCTGTCCTCGATGCGATAGCCGCGATCCTTGATCCGCGTCTCGCCGCGGCTCGCGAGCCCATGCAGCTCGGTGAAGCGCTTCACCAGAGACAAGCTGAGGAACAGGAACACCGAGAATGCGAGCAGCCAGAACGACAGCGGAATGCCCGTTGCGAACGATCCGGCAACGATCCGCATGGTGTAGAGGCCGGCGAGGATGATCACGTCGAACAGCAGCGTGCGCTTGAAGAACAAGGAGTAGGAGAGCGTTGCCGCATAATAGGTGGCGAGTGCGGCGAGGAAGGGCAGCGGCAACAGCAGCGAGAGCGCAAACGCCAGCGCCAGCAGGATCGGAACCAGCACGAGACCATGGCCGAGCGGCACCAGGCCAGCCGCGAACGGTCGCTTGCACTTGTTGGGATGGCGCCGATCGGCCGGCAGATCGATCAGGTCGTTCAGCAGATAGACGCTCGACGCACACAGGCCAAAGGCGATGAACGCCAGCATCGATGCCCGGATCCCGGCGCCATCGAGCAACCGGTGATCGAGCACGAGCGGCACGAAAATGAGGGCGTTCTTCAGCCATTGATGCAACCGCATGGCACGCAGATAGCTGCGCAAGCTCGCCCGCTCGCCATGGAACACGACCGGCGTCTCGGCCAGCGTCTCGGCATCGGCGGCAAGCCGGCGATCGGGATCGACGAGGATGGTCGAGGTTGCCTCGCGCAGGATCGGCAGATCCGCCGCCTCGTTGCCGGCATAGTCGAATGGCCCGCCATGGGCATGCTCGCGGATCGCTGCGAGCTTGGCCGCGCCCTTCCGGTTGACGATACCATCGCTGCCGATCACGTCCTCGAACAAGCCCAGGTGATCGGCCACCTTGCGCGCCAGCAGCTCATCGGATGCCGTTGCCAGGATGATCCGCCGGCCTTGGGCGTGCTGGGACTGCAGATGGGCGAGGAAAGCGCTGTTGTAGGGCAGCAACGCAGGATCGAGCTCGATCCGCTCGGCGATCATGCGCTTCAAATGGGCGCGCCCCCGCAGCAGCCACCACGGCAGCGCCAGCAGATAGAGCGGATTGCGCCGCACCAGCGCCAGCACCGACTCGATCAGCAGATCACTGCGGATGAGCGTACCGTCCAGATCCACATAGAGCGGCCGTTCGATAGCCAGTTCGGCACGGTGCTCCGGCATCACGAGTTGCTGCATGATCTCACTCGTTCCGCCGTCCTGGCGGGTCCTGGCTGGTGCGCTCGCGGCTGCTGGCCGCGGCGGTCTCGAATGTCGGGCTTGCTCAACCAATTCCACAGCGCCAATGAGCCCCAGCCGCCCATTGTGCACGATCGCCCTTGACGCATTCCTAAAGCACGAAGCATGCCGATCATTGGGCTTAGTGGTCCAAATCCGACATTTGCATCACCTGGCAGCACGCGCCCGAGCAAATGTCGGATTTATGAGGACCACTAGCAACCTTATGATTCTAGTGGAGCTTTTGAATTTGACATTTGAGTACGAGCCTAGCGGCAACCGGGACTCGAATGTCAAATTCGCTCCACTAGGGCACTTGCCGCAGTCCCAATGCACTCAACATGGCGGGATCGAGCGTCTTGCCTTCGGGGTCGGTGGCGAGGCCGAAGGACGAATGATACTCCCAGAGCGCCCAGCCGAGCCCGAGCTGCTGCGCCGCTCCGCTGACGGCCTGCAGATAGCGCTCCCGGCTACCGTCGTCGCCGATGCCGCTCGCGGCAGCGGGACGCAGCGCGCCGAACTCGCCGACGATCAGCCGCTCGCGCGCCAGGCCGGCCTTGTCGGCCCACTCGGCCGCCAGCGCCAGCTCGAGCCGGATCGTCGCCGCGTCGGCGCCTTCGCGCAGATAGCTGTCGATGAGATCGAGCGTGGCGGCGAAATCATGGGTGCGATCGGGCGTATCCTCCGGTCGCAGGGCCAGCAGCAGCCGTGCGCTTGCAGCCTCCGCCGCCGCCCGGTCGGTGCGCACGGCTGGAAAGGCGAGCCCCGCCATGTAGCGCAGCCCCGGCAGGGTCCAGTCGGCCCCCTGATGGGTGAAGGCAAAGGGCCGGTAGGTGTGCACGTCGACCAGCACATTGGGATCGTAGCCCGCGAGATCCAGCGAGGCGAGCCCGGCAATGTCCGACCAGCAACCGGTCGTCAGCACCACCGTCAAGCCGGGTGCGACCGCGCGAACTCGCCCGTGCAAGTCGCGTTGATGCTCGATCCAGTCGATGCCTTGCGGATTGCGGCAGTCGGCCTGGGGCTCGTTCATCAGCCCGAGCGCAATGCCCTCGGTGCCGAGCGCAGAGAGCGTAGTCGCCAGCCGCTCGAGCCAGGCCGCGTAGGCGCGATAGAGGGGGCCATTCCGGTCGGCCAGGATGAGCCGCTGACTCCAGTCGTCGCGATCGGAGCGGGGATGGGGCGAGACGATGACGGCAAGGCCTGCGCGCCTCGCTTGCCCGATGGCCACAACGAGGCGGTCCATGAGTGCGCCCACCCGCTGCTCTGGTTGGTCGAGGAATGGACCGGGCTCGACCGGCACGCGCACGAACGTGAGGCCGGCGGCGGCCAGACGCTGGAGCTCATGATCGGTCGGATTGGCCTGGGGGCCGCGGAAGAGTGGCCATTCGCGGCCGGAGGGGTAGGCCAGCACGTCGCGCAGATTGATGCCGCGCGCGTAGAGCCCCTCAGCCATCGCGACAGTGCCGGGCAAGGCCGTCAGGAGAACGGCGAAAAGTGCGGTCGCGGCGAGCTTTCGCTTGCCCCAACCGGTGACGGCGCCTACCCATGGTGCCAGCAACAACGCCGCCACCGAGAGCCCGGACGAGCAATGAAAACCGACCCGCCGCATCCGATCAACCTCAAAGACTACGAGCCCTCGAACTACCTGATCGACACGGTCGAGCTCGATGTCGCCCTCGCGCCGGGCGCAACCCGCATCGTATCCCGTCTTGCGTGCCGACCCAATCCTGCTTATCGAGGCAAGGACAAGGCGCTCCGCCTCGATGGCGAGAGTATCGAGCTAATCGAGGTCAGGCTCGCCGATCGGGTGCTGGCAAAGGCGGAGTTGAAGCTCGCCGACGACAGCCTCACCATCGCCAGGCCGCCTGCCGGCCCGTTCACGCTCGAGATCACGACGCTCTGCAATCCCGAGGCCAACAAGGCCCTCTCCGGCCTCTACCGCTCGCGCGGCATCTATTGCACGCAGTGCGAGGCGGAGGGATTCAGGCGGATCACTTATTTTCTGGATCGGCCGGACGTGCTTGCGGTCTATACCACCCGGCTCGAAGCGGATGTGGCCGAGACGCCGGTGCTGCTCGGCAACGGCAACATGACCAAAGCCGGCAAGCTGAAAGGCGGCCGGCATTTCGCGGTCTGGCACGACCCGCACAAGAAGCCGAGCTACCTGTTCGCCATGGTTGGCGGCAAGCTCGGCTGCGTCACCGACGGCTTCACCACCATGAGTGGCCGCAAGGTCGAGCTCCGGATCTATGTGGAGCCGGGCAAGGAGGATCGCTGCAGCTGGGCGATGGACAGCTTGAAGCGGTCCATGCGCTGGGACGAGAAACGGTTCGGGTGCGAGTACGACCTCGACATCTTCATGATCGTCGCCGTCTCCGACTTCAACATGGGGGCGATGGAGAACAAGGGCCTCAACGTCTTCAACGACAAGCTGGTGCTGGCCTCCCCCGACACCGCGACCGATGGCAACTACGAGGCGATCGAGAGTGTGATCGCGCACGAGTACTTCCACAACTGGACCGGCAACCGCATCACCTGCCGCGACTGGTTCCAGCTCTGCCTGAAAGAGGGCCTGACCGTCTTCCGCGATCAGGAGTTCTCATCCGACGAGCGGTCGCGGACCGTGCAGCGCATCGCCGACGTGCGGGGCCTCAGGGCGCATCAGTTCCCCGAGGATGCAGGCCCTCTCGCGCATCCGGTCAGGCCAGAAACCTATATCGAGATCAACAACTTCTACACCTCGACCGTCTACGAGAAGGGCGCCGAGCTCTGCCGCATGATCATGACGCTGGTCGGCAAGGACGGCTTCCGCAAGGGCCTCGACCTCTACTTCGCGCGCCATGACGGGCAAGCCGCGACTGTCGATCAGTTCGCCAAGTGCTTCGAGGAGGCCAATGCCCGCGACCTCTCCCAGTTCATGCTCTGGTACAGCCAGTCGGGAACCCCTGAGCTCGTCTGCAAGCTCGACTGGGACGCGCGCACCAAGACGGCCGAGCTGACCGTCGATCAGGTGCTGCCACCCACGCCCGGCCAGTCCAAGAAGAAGCCCTTCCATATTCCCCTGAAGATGGGACTGATCGGGGGCAATGGCGAGGCGATCGAGTTGAAGCTCGAAGGCAGCGGCCGCGTCAAGGACGGCCTGATCGAGGTCAGGGAGGCAAAGCAGGTGTTCCGCTTCGTCGATGTGCCCTCCAAGCCCGTGCCCTCGCTGCTGCGTGGCTTCTCGGCACCCGTCAACCTCTCGATCGACCTCTCCGACCGCGATCTCGAGTTCCTCATCGTGCACGACAGCGATCTCTACAATCGCTGGCAGGCGATGCAGACGCTGGCGACACGGACCATCATCGAGATCGTCGAGGCGACCCGCAATGGCCGCACCGTGCGGGCCGGCGGCAAGCTCGCCAAGGCGATGGGCGCCGCATTGGGCGACGGCCGGCTCGAGCCTGCCTATCGCGCCCAGCTCCTGCAGCTGCCGGGCGAAGCCGACATCGCCCGCGAGATTCGCAAGGACGTCGACCCGCAGGCGATCCATGCCGCGCGCACTCAGCTGCTCCGCCTGATCAGCCGCACCATCCGCGGCGAGCTGATCGACGCCTACGAGACCAGCCGTCCCAAGGGCCGCTATCGCCCCGACGCCAACAGCGTCGGGTTGCGGTCCTTGAGCAACAGTGCGCTTGGCCTCATTGCCGAGCGTGGCCAGCCCGAGGACATTGCGCTGGCGACAAAGCACTACTGGTCGGCCAAGAACATGACCGACGCCATGGCCGCGATCGCGATCCTCTCCGACATCGATTGCCCGGAGCGGCGCCAAGCCCTCGCTCATTTCGAGGAGCGCTGGCAGGGCGATCTGCTGGTGATGGACAAGTGGTTCACCATCCAGGCCATGTCCTCGCTCCCCGATACGCTCGAGCGGGTCGACGAGCTGACGCGCCACCCACTGTTCTCGCTGCAGAACCCCAACAAGGTGCGTGCCTTGATCGGCGTCTTCGCCGGCTTCAACCAACTCCAGTTCAACCGGCCGGACGGGCGCGGCTATCAGCTCGTCGCCGGCAAGGTCGGCGAGATCGACGGTTTCAACCCGCAGGTGGCGGCGCGCCTGCTCGGCGCCTTCAGAAGCTGGCGCACGCTCGAAGCCGGGCGGCGCAAGCAAGCCAAGAAGGCTCTGAAGCAAGTGGCCGCCCGCGAAGGGATCTCGCGCGATCTCTACGAGATTGTAACCAGGACACTCGAGGCCTGAAACAATAATTCTCTTCGGCGAAAGGTTTTAATCTCGCTTTACTGAAATGGGCCGCTGCATTCCAATGGGCATGTGCCGGGCGATTCGTCTGGCATGGGCGGGGGCGCCGGGGCGGCTGAAGGACGGGGCACAGCATGAATCGGCGGTCGACCGACCGCGCCGTATTGCGGCGCGGCGCGGCATTGGTATTGGCTTTGGCGGGGTTCATGGCGGTCGCGGGCAACGGCAGTGCGATCGCCGCGGGCGAATTGCCCGGGACCGGCGCCGTGTCGGCACTGTTGCTGCCGATGCTCGTCGCTGCGCTCATTGGCCTTGCGGTCGGCTGGTTGGTACAGCCGGCTGTCCTCATCGACATTACGCACGCCGGCCATACCGGGACCCGGCCCCAAGCGGCCACGAGCCCGAGATCCGCCGATCATGGCGCCTCGCAGGATCCCATGAACGACCAGTTGAGCCGGCTTTCCGAGCTCAGCCACGCGCTGCGCACTCCGCTCAACTCGGTGATCGGATTCTCCGAGCTGATGCGCGGCGAGGTGTTCGGCCCGCTCGGCAGCCAGAAGTACCGCGATTATGCCGACCACATCCAGGATGGCGCCCAGGTGCTGCTTTCCCGCGTCGACGACATCATCCAGGTAGCCAATGCCAGCCACGGCAGCCGTCATGATGGCGCCGCCTCGCAGCCGGCCTCGCACGAAATCCAGCGGGCCGCCTGAGCGCCATCACGCACACCCACAACCGCCTTCAACCGGGTGGCGGGCTACCCTCGGGGCCATCGCCGCCATGGCCATGCCCCCGTCGGCCGAACCAGCCGCGCCTCAGGCTCTTCAACGCCCGCTGCCGTTCCTCGTGCGTGAGCTTTGCACCAATCTCGCCCATCATCGCGGTGAGGGAGGAGCGCATCGCCAGCTCGGCCGCGTTCATCCGCGCGATCGCCGCCTCGAAAGCAGCGCGATCATAGGGCTCGGCCTCGAACAGCCGCATGGCGTCCTTGCGCGCCTCGCCCGAGCGCTGCCGGGCTTGCTCGGTCGCCGGCCGGTTGCGATCGAGAATCGCCTTCACCTCGGCCTGCCGCTGCTCGGGCAGCTCGCGCAGCAGCCGTCCCCCGAAGAAGAAGCCGTGGCCGCCACCACCCCAGCCGCCATGACGCCAGGCAAAGCCGGCAAGCGAGCCCACCACAGCCAAGTTGATCGCGAGCGATCCGACCAGCAGCGCCCACAGCCAGCGCGGCGCGCGGCGTTCCGGCGGCGTGACTGGCAATTGTCCTGACGTTTCGGTCATAGCAGCTCCTCGAGCGAGGTCGCGGGTTCCAAAGAGAATGCTTCCCAGCCATCGCCTGGTGCGGCGTCGGTTTCCGCGCTGGTTGCAGCAAGCCCGGCGATCTCGAAGATGCCGCTCAACGCCGGCTCACCGATCGAGGAAGCGCCGCCCAGAATCCCGAGCACGAGCGAAGCCGCGAGCGCGACCGCGGCCCGCCATACGCCCGAGCGTGCGACCAGGGGGAACGAGCCCAGCCGGGGCCGCATCGGCACGACATTGCCGGGTGCCGCGCTCCCACCCTCGAGTGCAGACGGGCGGCCTTCGGACTTCGCGGCGCCGACGATCCTGCTGAGGAGCGCCGATGGCTCGATCGCGCCTTCGCGCGGCGCCAGGGCGAGCAAGCGATCGAGCGCTGCTTCCTCCGCAACAAAACGCCCGCCGCGGCTGCTGTGCCGCGCATCTGCGTTTTTCAGCTCGTCCCGCTCGTCATTGGCCATGACCCAGCTCCATATCCAGCTCTTGCCCGCGTGGCGAACGTGGCGTCCGTGTCATCCCTCGATCTCCTCGGGCAGCAGACCGTAGGTCGGACTGAGCCCGGCCTCGAGCCGGGCGATGTCCGACGGGCCGGGAGTTGTCGGACATCGCGAAGGGCTCAGTCCGACCTACGGTGCAATCGTGCCGGTTGCCTCGAACCCGCATTCCGGCGCAGCCGGTTGGAAAGCTCATCCGTCATTCTCCTCGGGCAGCAGATCCCGCCAGTGTCCTTCCAGGCTCTTCCTCAAAGCCCTTCGGCCGCGCGCAAGCAGCGATTCGACCGCTTCGGCGCTGATTCCCATGATGCCCCCTGCTTCCGCCATCGTCAGCTCCTCGTAGTGGCACAGCACCAGGGCGAGCCGCTGTCGCTCCGGCAAGAGTTGCAGCGCCGCCTCGACACTGCGGCGCAAGTCCTCATCGCCGAGCGCACGGCCCTGCTCGGCCGGCACCGTCTGTTCTTCGAGTGCATCGGGATCGGAGGGCCGGCGGGCCCGGAGCCGGTCGAGCGACAGATTGGCCGCGACCCGATAGAGCCACCCGCCCAGACCGCTCGGCCCGATCTCGATCTCGCCGGCCTTGCGCCAGAGCCGCAGAAACGTCTCCTGCGCGATGTCGTCGGCTTCGGAGGCATCGCCCAGCATGCGCCGCGCGACCCCGAGCACGCGCGCGAGGTGTCTACCGACGAGCAGGCGGAAAGCCTCCTCGTCGCCACCGATCACGCGCCGCGCGAGCACGGCATCGCTGGCGCCCGACGCCACACCGGCAGCGCTCGCTCGCGATCCCTCGAAACGAGGCGATGTTGCGCTTTGCCGCGGCTCCACGTCAGCCGGCCCCTTTCGATTGCCCTCGTCGCTTTCCCAGCCCAGGCGACGTCGTTCCGGCGCCCGGGCTGATCATTGTGCAATCCCTCCAGCGCGGCGCCTACGGGGTCGTGCCAGGCTGGGTGCCTGCATCCGCCGGGACTTCGCCCAGCGGCGCTTCATCGTCATCGGGTCCCGAGCCGTTGCCGAAGCGCCCGTGGCCCGGTAGCTCGTCGCCGGTCAGCTTGCCGTCATTGTCGAGGTCGTTCCAGGAGAACCGCTTGCGCGCCATCGCCGTGAACTCCTCGCCGGTAACCTTGCCGTCGGCATTCTCGTCGAACCGCTTCAGCATCCGGGCGACCATGCGGTCGGTGTGCTCCTTGAAGGCGGCCTCGATCTCGGCCTTGTCGACGGCGCCGTCGTTGTTCTTGTCGTGGGGCTTGAAGCGCTCGAGCATGCGTCCTTCGACCTCGCCGAGGCTGATCGCGCCATCCTTGTCGGCATCGAGCCCGCGCAGCCATCCCCCGCCCCGGCCTTCGCGCTTGCCACCATGCCGGCCGCCGTGGCCCCAGCCACCGTCACCGCCGTCTTCCATCCAGCCCATCATCGGCCCGTGCCCGCGGCCGCCCAAGGCGGATGCCGCGGTGAACCCGCCGGCGAGGAGGACGGCGCCCGCAACGGCTGCTGCGATCTTGGTCGAGGTCTTCATGAAAATCTCCGTTCACCCGGCAGAGCTAGTTCCGCCACATCACTGCAGCAAGAACGGCCGGCAGCGGAGCATTCCGTCGCTGGAGGAAGCGATATTTTCCGGGCGGGCCGCGCCATTCAATCCTTGCGTGCGATCAGGAAGCGAAAAACGCCGTCCTGCCCGCTCGCTTCGACGAGCCGATGACCCGTCACCTCGCAATAGGCTTCGAAATCCTCTCGCGACCCCGGATCGGTCGATAGCACCTCGAGCTCGCCGCCGGGTGGCACATCGCGCATGGCCTTTTTCGCCTTCAGCACCGGCAACGGACAGGTGAGGCCGCTCGTGTCGAGGGTCTGCCGGGACATCGCATGCTCCGCCGGGGATTAGGGTCGGCCCTCCATAGCAAGCCCTCCCGGCAAGGTACAGCATCAAGCCGCCGTGGCCGCCGCCGGCTCGCGTCGGCGCTCGTTCCAGATGCTGAGGAAGTTGGCGAGGAGGATGACCGCGGCGCCAGCCAGCACCAGCGGCTCGAACGGCTCCCCGTAGAGGAAGGCGCCGACGAGGGCGATCAGCGGCACGCGCAGGAAGTCGAGCGGCGCCACGATCACCGTGTCCGCGTGCGACAGCGCACGCATGATCGAATAGTGCGCAGCCATAGCGGCGAAAGCGATGACCACGAGCGGGAGATAGGCCTCGACCGGCGGCCACGCGATGCCTTGCCATGACAGCGCGAGCGCAATCGGGATCTGCAGCACGCCCATGTAGAAGAGTACAGCGAGAGGGTGCTCGGTGCGGGACAGGATCTTGGTCATCAGCATCGAGAGCGCAAAACCGAGCGCACTCGCCATCACCGAGACCGAGCCGATGCTCATCGTCTCGACGCCCGGCCGCAGCACCACCATCACACCCAGGAACCCGAGCGTGGCGACACCCGCCCGCATCCAGGTCATGCGCTCGCCGAGCACGAGCGGGGCGAGCACTGCGACCCAGAGAGGCGCCGTGAACTCGAGCGAGAATACCTGGGCGAGCGGAATGAGCGGCAACCCGTACAGCCAGAGGAACTGCCCGCCGAATTGCGCGATGTTGCGCAGCAGATGCAGGCCGGGGCGGCGGGTCACGAGGCAGGCCAGGCTGCCGGTCACCAGGATCGCGAGTAGCGGTGCGACTGTCGTCGTGACGAGCGAGCGAACCAGCAGGATCTCGGCCGTCGAGACATGACGCGCGGCGGCCCTCCCGGCGATGGCGAGCGCGATGAAAGAGAAGACGGCGCCCGCCATCCAAACGGCAGCGCGCGCGATCGACTCCCTTGGTCGAGCGACAGCGGTCATCGCGCGCCGGCCCTGGGTCTGCTACAGGCCATGCCGCTTGCGCCAGTCGACCGGATAGACCGTATAGAAAATCTTCGCCTTCTCGCCCTCGTATTTGAGCGGCGTCTTCTCGGGAATCCAGATCACGTCGCCGGGTTTGGCCTCGATCACGCGACTGTAGTCCTTGCCGACGCGCAACCGGAAGTTTCCCTCCAGCACCACGACGGCCTCGTCATAGAGCACCGTCCACTCGATCGAGCAGCCGTCGAACATGGCGACGCCCACGCCCATGGTGGCGCTCTCATCGGGGCCGACCAGCCGGGCGATGCCCGATGCTCCCGGCGGCCCGCCGAAGGGGCCGAGCTCGATCTCGCTCGCTTTGAAATGCAGGGTTTCGGGCATGCACGTGGTCCCTCTCGATCGCTTTCGCCGCGAGTGTGGGCAATGCCCGGTCGCTGGGCAAGGCCGCCCGAAGCAGGTCAGCCCGGCATCAGGCGAAGTCGCGGCTGATCCGGCGCGTGGCCCCGCTGCTGAAGACGATCTTGCCGGATTCCCGTGCCTCCAGCCGCCAGGTGAGGTGGAAATCGGTGTCGTCAGCGCTGAGCGCGGTCTCGGCCCTGACCTCGGTATCGGCGTCGCCACTGCGCCGCCGCCCAGGCGATCAGCTCGACGCCGTCCGCCTGCCCTTGGGGGGTGTACTCGTCGGCGAGGATGCCATCGGAATCGCCCGCGCCGCGCAGGTCGAAGCGCACCGAAGCGACCTCATGGCCTGCGAGATAGGGATGGATCTCGATATCGCGGAACACGGTGCCGTCGCGCCGGCGATAGGGGATCAGCTCGATCACGACCGGCACCTTGGCGAGGGTTTCCGGCCGCCACACCGTCGCTGCGATCCGCGTGCCGTCCGCGAGCCGCACCCAGACAGGGTCCTCGGTGATGACCCGGAACCGCAGCGCGCTCAGGCTGATTGCAGTCATGCGGCGCTCTCCCTGGTCGCGCGCGACGGCGAGCTAGTGTTCCGGCCCATTCATTCGATTCCGGCGAAGCTGGATCAATGAATGGAAAGACGGAACACAAACAAAGAGTTGGCTAGTGGGCTGGCCATTCATTTAGGGTACTAAATGAATGAGTCAGAACACTAGTGTTCCGACCCAAACACGAGATACCCGATTCCCCGGAAGCCGTCGTGCCGAAGGCGCGCGTCTTCGGCACGACAGGCGGCTATCCGGGGCCCAGGGCCGCACGATCGACCTTGCTCGGGGCCCCTGGATCCCGGCGCTCACCCAGCCAAGCGCTGGGTTCGGCCGGGACGACGGGAACCAAATGAATGAATTGGAACACTTGGGCGCTGTGCGCCTGACCCGCGCTACGGGCACGGATAGCCGCAAGGGACCTCCGTCACATCGCCGGCATCTGCTGTTTCATGAACTCGTCGAACATCGGCACCGTGAAGGCCGTGTCGCCGTGCGAGGGATTGTAGATCATGCCCTTGCGGATGAGGCTATTGCGAGTAGGTGCCGCACTCTGGACCTTGACGCCGATCGCCTCTGCCACCCTGCCGGAACGGTGCGGCCCGGGACCCAACTCCGCCATGGCACCCAAGTAGCGTTTCTCGGCGGGCGTAAGGCGATCGAAGCGGACGCGAAAGAAACTCTCATCGAGATTGTCTAGCACCGGACGCCGTGCGGCCTCGACATCGCGCTGCGCAATCGGTGAGCGCCTCGCCTCGTTCCAGGCGTGATAGCCCCAGGTCTGTAGGAAATAGGGATAGCCTTGGCTCGCATCGACAATCAGCTCGACAGCAGCATCGGCAATCCTCTCCCCCTCCTTCACGATCGGCTCACGGATAGCAAAGAACGCATCGTCATGGGCGAGCGGGCCGATGTTGGGGAAGTCGAACAAGCGTTCAGAGTAGGATTTCGAGCGCCCCATGTTGCCGACCAGCTGCGGCAAGCCGGCGCCGACCAGCAACAGCGGCAACTGCCGCTGACTGATCTTGTGGACCCCCATGATCAGTGCGCTCAACTCGATCTCGCGGACGTACTGCATCTCATCGATGAGGAGCACGACCGCTGTACCGCGCGCCTTGGCGGCCTCACCAACCGCCACCAGCAGCTCGGGTAGATCGCTCTCGAGGTCCCCGCTGTCGGCAACGCCATGCTCCGCGCCGAGATCGAGGCCGACCTCGAGGTCACCGTGCCTGACTTTGATGCTCCGCGCAAAGCCGATGAACACTCGCAGACCCCGGCGGACCACTGCGCTCACCGTAGCCATGCGGTCGAGATCGAGCAGGACCTTGCGCAGGGCGGGCAATAGCAGCTGAGGCAGCGGCCGGTCCTCTGGCGATTCGATCAGGTGGGCGCGCAAGTGCCGCTCCTCGGCCAAGTGCAGCAACCGATTGAGCAGCACGGTCTTGCCGACGCCCCGCAACCCGATCAGCACCAGGCTCTTGGCATGCCGGCCCTGAACGGTTCTCCCGAAGGCGATTGCCGCTGCTTCGAGTATGGGGCGACGACCAGCCAGCTCGGGAGGCTGGCTGCCGGCGCCTGGGGCGGGGGGTCCCGGATGGGATCCATGTATAGCGATGTTAGCAGGGTTTAGCGATGTTAGCGATGTTAGCGAGCTGCTGATAACCTATCCTAACTTCCTTACAAATCAAACCGCTACTGATCGGCCGCAACCGGCGCCCGCGCCCGCCCGAGCATGCCCGCGAAGCTGACCGCGTCGATGTTCGCCCCGCAGCCGATCAGCAGCACGCGTGCGCCTTTCAGCTGGTCGCGCAGCGGGCCGATCAGCGCGGCGACGCCGGCGGCCGGCGCCGGCTCGACGGCGAGTTTCAGGTCGCGGAAAATGAGGCCCACGCAATCGATCATGGCGTCGTCGCTGACAGTCACGATCTCGTCGACGAAGCGCTGCACCAGTCCGAACGAATGGGGCAGGTGCAGTGGCGCACCGAGGCTGTCGGCAACCGTCTGGACCTTCACGCCCTTGACCGGCGCGCCTACCGCCAGACTGTCGCTCATGCCGCGTGCGCCCTCCGGCTCGACGCCATAAACGCGGATCGATGGCTTCAGCTGCTTGGCGGCTGCCGCGATGCCCGAGATCAGGCCGCCGCCGCCGACCGGCACGATGATGGCATCGGCGTCGGGCGCCGCGCGCAGCATCTCGAGGCCGATGGTCGCCGTCGCCTCGCTGGTGCGCGGACCCTCGAAGGGGTGCACGAAGGTGCGGCCCTCCTTGGCGGCGATCTCCTCGACCAGACGGAAGGCTTCCGCCACGTTCTCGGCCAGCACCACCTCGGCGCCATAGCGCTTGCACTGTCCGACGCGAAAGGCATTCGCGGTTTTCGGCATCACGACCTTGGCCGTCGTGCCGAAGGTCCTCGCCGCATGCGCGACCGCGATCGCATGATTGCCCGCCGAGATCGCGGTCAGGCCGCGAGCGCGCGTCTGATCGTCCAAGCTCATCGTCACGTTCAGCGCGCCGCGCGCCTTGAACGAGCCCGTCACCTGGAACAGCTCGAGCTTGATGCGGACATCGGTCCCCTTGGCCAGCAGCCCAGGCAGCTCGGGACCGGGCCAGGGAACAAGCGGCGTCGCGACGATGTAGGGTTTCAGCCGCGCGAGAGCCTGGTCGAGCTCGACGATGGTGGGGGCAGTCGACATGGAAATGTCTTTCAGGATCTCGCGCCCGCACGGATCTGCGACAGGCTCTGTTTCGGGGTCAGCGCTTCCGGATCGATCCGCACCTCGATCAGCGCCGGCTTGCCGGCATCGAGCGAGCGGCGCAATGCGCCCTCGAGCTCCGCGGTCTCGACGACCGTCTCGCCGTGACAGCCATAGCTGCGGGCGAGTGCCGCGAAATCGGGGTTCTTCAGGCTGGTGCCGCTGACGCGTCCGGGAAAGTGACGCTCCTGGTGCATGCGGATGGTGCCGAACATGCCGTTGTTGACGACGATCACGACGATGTTGGCGCCGTATTGCGCGGCCGTCGCCAGCTCCTGGCCATTCATCAGGAAGCAGCCGTCGCCAGCAAAGGCGATGACCGTTCGCCCGGGGTAGCGCAGCTTGGCTGCGATCGCCGCCGGCAGGCCGTAGCCCATCGCTCCGCACGACGGCGCGAGCTGGGTGCGATAGTGCTTGTAGCGGTAGAAGCGGTGGAGCCAGGCCGTATAGTTGCCCGCGCCATTGGTCAGGATCGCATCGTCGGGCACCATCCGCTCGAGCGTGCGGATCACTTCCGCCATCTGCACCGGACCCGGCACCGGCAGCGGCTCGATGAAGGCCTGATAGTCGGCGTGCGCCGCCTTGCGCCAGGCGGCGAGGCGGCCTTTGCTCCTCGGCTTCAGGTCCTTCAGGGCCGCCGCAAACAGCGCCGGCGCCGCGTTGATCGCGAGATCGGCGCGATAGACGCGGCCGAGCTCGTCGCCCGAGGGGTGCACGTGCACCAGCGCCTGGCTCGGGAACGGCGGCGCGATCAGCTCGTAGCCTTGTGTCGTCATCTCGCCGAGGCGGGCGCCGATGACGATCAGCAGGTCCGATGTCCGCACCCGCTCGGCGAGTTTTGGGTCGATGCCGATGCCGACATGACCGGCGTAGCAGGGATGGCGATTGTCGAAATAGTCCTGGAACCGGAATGCGCAGGCGACGGGGAGGTCGAGGGCCGAGGCCGCGGCTTCGAGATCGGCCTTGGCGGCGGCGCTCCAGCCGGGTCCGCCCAGGATCGCGAGCGGCCGCTCGGCCTTGGCGAGGCGATCGGCGAGCGCAGCCATGTCGGCCGCGGCCGGAGCAGCGAGCGCCGGCCGCGCAGCCTTGCCGGGCGCAATGTCGATCCGGCTGGCGAGCACGTCCTCGGGCAGCCCGACGATGACGGGCCCCGGCCTCCCCGAGACGGCACGATGAAAGGCGCGACTCACATACTCGGGCAGGCGGCGAGCATCCGTCACGATCTCGGAGCCCTTGCCCAACGCGCGGAACACGGCGTTCAGGTCGAACTCCTGGAAGGCCTCGCGATCGATCATCTCGCGGTCGGGCAGCCCGACGAACATCACCATCGGGGTCGAATCCTGCTGCGCGATGTGGACGCCGATCGACGCGTTGGTGGCGCCCGGCCCACGCGTGACGAAGCAGACGCCGGGCTTGCCGGTCAGCTTGCCATCGGCATCCGCCATCATGGCGGCGCCGCCCTCCTGGCGGCAGACGATGGTGCGGATGCGGTTGGAATCGAGCAAGCCGTCGAGCGCGGCGAGATAGCTCTCGCCCGGCACGCAGAACACCGTGTCGACGCCCTGCGCCTCCAACTCCCCGACCAGGATCTCGCCGCCATGCCGCATCTGCATGCCCCTCCGACACTTCGCCTGCCAGCCGGAGCCTTAGCATGGCAGCGCGGTGCTGCGCATCCCGTTCACCAAGCAAGCAGGAAAGAGGCGTAGCATGGGCTGGCGTTGCCCTGGAAATCCCGGCGCGGCGCCCCATGTCTGGTGCTGATCGGGGCGGGGCCTGCGCGGCCTGAATGCCCGTTCATGCTCAGCTGCGGCGAGGGAGGTTTCGATGACGATACGGCCAGCCATTGCGGCCATGGTCCGCACTCTCGTGGTGGCGCTCGTCGTCGTCACGGCCGTCGCGCTGCCAGCCCATGCCGAGCGCCGCGTCGCCCTCGTCATCGGCAATTCCGCCTATACGTTCGGCGCGCTCGCCAATCCCAAGAACGACGCCGAGCTGATGGCCAGGACGCTCACCGCGGTCGGTTTCGAGGTGACGAAGCTGATCGACGCCGACCAGAAATCGATGAAGCGCGCGATGATCGAGTTCGGCCGCACCCTGCGCGGCTCCGACAGCGTCGGGCTCTTCTACTATGCCGGCCACGGCGTACAGGTCGACGGCGAGAACTACCTCATTCCGATCGGCGCCGAGATCAAGGACGAGCGTGAGGTCGCGGTCGAGGCGGTCGCGGTCGGCGAGCTCTTGAAAACCATGGAGCGCGCCGCCGCTCGCATCAACATCGCCATCCTGGACGCGTGCCGCAACAACCCGTTTGCCTCCGCCAGCCGCTCGGGCAGCCGCGGCCTCGCCCGTGTCGATGCCGCCGCCGGCACCATCGTCGCCTATGCGACAGCACCCGGCGACGTCGCTGCCGACGGCTCTGGACGCAACAGCCCTTATGCCGCTGCGCTCGCAAGCGCGATCGGGGAGGGCGGCGTACCGATCGAGGACGTGTTCAAGCGCACGCGGCGCAGCGTGCTGGCTTCGACCGGCAACAAGCAGACACCCTGGGAGAGCTCGTCGCTGACCGGCAACTTCTACTTCAAGGCAGCGCCTGCCAGCGGCGCGACTGTCGGCGCGCTGCCAGCTGCAGGGTCGGACGCTCGCCTCGCCGAGCTGAACGCCTATCTGAAGGTCAAGGCGAGCACGGACGTGGCCGAGCTCGAGCGCTTCCTCGCCGACTTCCCCGGCGGGCTGTTCGCCGCGGAGGTGACGGCCCGGATCGCCAGCATCGCGGCGGGCGGGTCTGAGACCGAAGCCGCCGCGCTCCCGGACGACGCCAGCCCCACGGGCCTGCTGCGCCGTGGCCAGCGCCTCGAAGCCGATGGCGATCCGGCGGGCGCAGCCGCAGCCTACCGGCAGGCGGGCGACCAGGGCATCGCGGCAGCGCTGGCAGCACTCGGATCGCTCAGCGAGCGCGGAGAGGGCGTCGAGAAAAACCTCGCCGAGGCCATCCGGCTCTACCAGGCGGCGGCCGACAAGGGCGACGCGCAAGGCCTCGCCGGTCTCGGCTTCCTGACCGAGACTGGCGGCGGCATCGCCAAGGACGAACCAGCCGCCGCCAGGCTCTACCGGCGCGCGGCGACGCTGGGCTCGGCGCGGGCGCTTGCCCGGCTCGGCCAGATGCACCGCGAAGGCCGGGGCGTGCCCAAGGACGAGGTCGAAGCCTTCAAGCTGATCGTGCGGGCAGCAGAGCTGGGCGAGCCGACCGCCATGTTCACTGCCGGATCCATGTACGAGGCCGGTCATGGCATCGAGCGCGACCGTGCCGAGGCGATCGTCTGGTATCGCCGCGCGGCCGAGCAGGGTCATGCACCGGCCTTGACCGCGCTCGCAGCGCTCGTCGAGTTCGGCACCGGCGCCACCAAGGACCTGGACGAGGCAGTGCGGCTCTACCGCAAGGCCGCCGACGCGGGCGATCCGCAAGGCATGGTCAGCCTCGGTTTCCTGATGGAGCAAGGTAAGGGCGTGCCGCAGGATCTGGCGGGAGCGGCCGCGCTCTATCGCAAGGCGGCCGATGCCGGCGAGCCGCGCGCGAGGTTCAACCTCGCCAGCATGCTGCGCGACGGGCGCGGTGTCGCCAAGGACACAGCCGCAGCCGCACGGCTCTACGGCGAGGCCGCCGAGCAGGGCTTTGCGGCGGCGATGCTGGAGCTGGCGGCGCTCTACGACGCGGGCAATGGGGTCAGCGCCGATGCCGACACCGCCGCCGAGCTGCTGCTCAATGCTTACCGCGCGGGCCACACGGGCGCGCGCGCGGCACTGACGACGGATTCGGCGAAGTGGAAGAAGGCGACCCGCGAGGCGGTGGAGCGGCGTCTGAAGCTCGCCGGCGCCCTGAAAGGCAAAGCCGACGGCAACTTCGATGGTGCGACCGCGGCGGCACTGCGCTCGTTCACCAAGAGCCCGTGAGCGACTTCGCCTCGAACGACAAAGGCGCGGCCGAGTGGTCCCGGCCGCGCCTTCCAGGAAAACCGTGAAAACAGCGGACAGTATACCTTTTTTCTTTCTGAAGATTTTTCGAGTGCCCCGGTTGCCTTGAAATAGGTATACTGTCCCCCGATTTTCGTCCCCCGATTTTCCTGTCCCCCGATTTTCCTTGGCGGGACAGCAGCTGAGGGCGAAGCGCGGTTCCCCCTCTCGCCGTCCTTCACGGGGAGCCGGCCGGGGTGTGGGGCAGCTGCTTGCTGTGGCGGTTCGAACGCCGCTGTGCTACACAAGAGCCATGGACCACTCTACGATATCGGATGAGACGCGGATGCTCATTGAAACCACGGTGCGCGAGCACTTGGTGGGGTACGAAGTGGCGCCGTGCAACATTGAGCTGGTTGACGACGAGGGCGGCACCGTCGGCATCTCGATCGGCATCTGCTACAATTCCGCCGGTCCACCCATCCACCCCAGACTGACGTTGTCGTTGCTGCGCGACCTACGGGACAAACTCGTTGCCAGCCGTGACTGGCGAATGCCGTTCGTAGAGCATTATTACGCCGAAGATCAGCAGTTCGAGGGCCTGCGGCGTGCATGCTGACCTGCTGGATAGCGCGGTTAAGCTGGCATGCTCGGATACCGGCGGCAGGCCGCCCACCCAGGCGGACTTGCGGCGGGCACTGAGCACCGCCTACTATGCGGCGTTCCATTTTGTCATGATTCAATGCGCTGATCTGCTGACCTGCGACCCCGGTGGACGCAATCTCGGCCGGGCGTGGCGACAAGTCTATCGATCAATCAAACACGCGGATGTCCGTAACGCCTGCATCGTTGCCGCGGACGCATCGTACGGCTTCCCTGCGGAGATACGAGAGTTCGCGGTCTTGTACCCCAATATGCGACGGCTCCGCGAAGAGGCGGACTATGACCCGGAAGTCACTCAAGTGTTCAACTCGCAACACGTCATGGCGAAGATCAGCGATGTCGACTTCGCAATCCGGCAGTTTAGCCAAGTCAGTGAAGCGCACCGCAGAGCATTTGCCATTCTTGTGGCAGTTAAAAAGTCAAGTTAGCGCGGGCCTTTCAACAATCGATCAGCGGCGTCCGCTTCCCGGCAACGACCTCTCGGTCATCGGCCGCGTTGGCCCCGCCCAATCAGCTCAACTTGCTTGCGGGTATAGCTTGCCCTCGAAAATGTGCGCATAGCAGCAAACCAGACCATCACACTGGGGCGCTCCGCTTTCAGTTCATCCGGAACATCCAAAGACTCAACAAGAGTTTTAGACCCCTTTATGTCATTCGCGGGAAGCATCATAAACGATCGCCAGCATGCTGCGCGACGGGCGCGGTGTCGCCAAGGACACAGCCGCAGCCGCACGGCTCTACGGCGAAGCCGCCGAGCAGGGCTTTGCGGCGGCGATGCTGGAGCTTGCCGCGCTCTACGATGCGGGCGATGGGGTCGGCGCCGATCCCGACGCCGCCGCCGAGCTGCTGCTGAACGCCTATCGCGCGGGCCACAAGGGCGCTCGCGCGGCACTCACCACCGACGCCGGCAAGTGGAAGAAGGCGACCCGCGAGGCGGTGGAGCGGCGCCTGAAGCTCGCCGGCGCCCTGAAGGGCAAGGCCGACGGCAATTTCGATGGTGCGACTGCGGCGGCGCTGCGCTCTTTCACCAAGAGCCCGTGAGCGGCCCAGACATTGGAAACTGACATTGGAAGGCGCGGCCGAGTGATCCCGGTCGCGCCTTCGATCTCGAGCGGGGGAGCCGATCAGCTGCCCTTGTACTTCTCGTGGCAGCTCTTGCAGTTGCCGAACATCTTGCCGGCGGCCTCCTTGAAGGCCGCTTCGCCGGTTGCTGCAGCCGTCGCAGTGGCCGTCGCATCGGCGGCCAGCGACTTGGCCTTCGCCTCGAAATCGGCCCAGTCGGTCCAGATCTCGGCCTTGGCTTTGGTATCGCCTGCCTTGGAGGTGTCGGGGAACAGGGTCACGAACTCGCTTACCGACGCGGCGATCGCATTGGCGGCTTCGGCGGCCTTGGTCGCATCGAAACCGCTCTCCATCATGCCTCCGATCAGCTTGGCATTGGCACCATTGCCCTTCATCAGCGCCTGGCGCTTGGCGATCGGATCATCGGCACTGTTGGCGACCGTGATCCCTGCCCCGATCAGGCCCGCGATGGCCAGTGCCCCGAGGACTGCGGTCGAGCTGCGCTTCAGCATACGAATGCTCCCATTTTTGTGCGGCAGCAGGCTATCCTGCTTGTCCGGGTACGTTACATGCGTCTGCAATCATATCCGCATCGCGGCAGCTTGGCTATCACCAAACGGCGACGGTGGTGGGGCGGTCGGGTCTGGCGGGCGCTTGCGAGCCGGCCAGACCCGAGACGGCAGCACCAGCGGCCAAACGGGTGCTCAGAACAGCCTGATCACCACGCCGCGGCGGTGGGGATGGCACCAGCTCCGGCAGGTCCAGCGCCAGCCGCAGCGATAATGGCCATGCCGCGTCCAGCAGCGCCACTTGTAGCCGCAGCGCTTGTGCCAATGGCAGTAGCCGCCGCGGCGGTGCCTCGCCTCCTCGACGAGGCTTTGCTGCGGCTCGGCCAGATCGAGGATGGAGCTGGCCGGTGCGGTCGCCGGGGCAGCGGAAGCGGTCTCGACCGGCATCCCGAAAGTCAGGAAGCCGAGCACGGCCGCAAGCATCACGAGTAGTCTCATGCGAAGTCTCCATTCATCCACGAGCGCGGGGACATCACGCAATATGCGAGTCCTGGGCCAACAACTCCTCCCCCGCTCGCTGGGTTCCAACCGGCCCGGGTGCGGCTGGTCGCGTCGGCGGCCAGCCGTGGTGATCTCGCCACTTTCTCGCCTCGTTGATGAACGGGCGATGAAGGCGTCGCGCTACAAGGTATCGGCGCCACCCGGGGCAGCCCAAAACGCCGGCGCGCGCCGCGGCGGAGGGGTCCGCAGGGCGCGCGCGCAGCAGTCGAGGCGAGAGGTCTCAGTAGTCGCAGACCTTGACCTTGGTCCAGTACCACACATCCTCGTGCTCGTCGTAGACCTTGATCTTCTTCCAGAAGCAATCATAGTCGTGATGCTTCTTGAAGTGGAATTTGAAATGGCCCCACTTCTT
>JANNSW010000531.1:0-3754 GCA_031403055.1 Hyphomicrobiaceae bacterium
CTATCGTCGTGGTCGCCTACGGGCTCTTGTTGCCGGCAGCCGTGCTCGCCACGGCGCGCCAGGGCTGCCTCAATCTGCATCCCTCCAAGCTGCCGCGCTGGCGGGGTGCCGCGCCGATCCAGCGGACCATCATGGCCGGCGACCGCGAGACCGCCGTGATGGTGATGCGCATGGACGAGGGCCTCGACACCGGCCCCGTCTGCATGGCGGAGACGGTCGCGGTCGGGCCCGAGGTCACGGCGGGCGAGCTGCACGACACGCTCGCGCGCCAAGGCGGCGACCTGATGGTGCGCGCGCTCGGCGCCCTCGAGCGCGGCACGCTCGACTGCCGGCCGCAGACGGGGGACGGCGTCACCTACGCCGGGAAGCTCGACAAGGCCGAAGCGCGGATCGACTGGGCGCGCAACTCGGCTCGAGTCCACGACCACATCCGCGGCCTCTCGCCCATCCCCGGCGCCTGCTTCGAGGCGGCAGGCGAGCGCATCAAGGTGCTGCGCAGCGAGGTCGCCGACGGCCGCGGCACACCGGGCGAGGTGCTGGACGATCGCCTCACGATCGCCTGCGGCGAAGGCGCGGTGCGGCTGCGCACGCTGCAGCGCCAGGGCAAGAAGGCGATGGCGGCGGAGGAGCTGCTGCGCGGCTTTGCGCTGCTGGCGGGCGCGGTGCTGGCGTGAGCGCGGTTCACCCCGGAAAAAAAATCCACAGACATGAAGAGTCGCCGAATCGCTTCGCAATCGTTACAAGCAATTATGTCCATATCCGGTCCAGAAATCCTGGTTCGCACGCTCTCGACACCGCATGTCACTGACAAACATGGCAATCGGTGGAGCTACCACAGCCGCAGCGACCACCACTCGAAGGTTGCCTGCTGGGGGATCGTGTTCGATCTACTGCGGTCATCGTCGCTGTTGCGCAGCCACGTCACCTCGGGTCGTGTCGGATTTGGCATCAACCACGAAATGCGAGATTTCCAGCACGATCGGAAGAAGGACCTCGATCTGGTCATTTGCCAACCATCGAGCGACGGCGGTGGCGGCGCACGGTCGCTGGTGGATCTCGCGGGCCACTACGGCGTCGATCTGACGGCAGCCGAGAGGGTGGAACTGGCTCGGCTACCTGCACTGCACGAAACGCCAATCGGCAACGTACTCGTCGCGCTCGAGGCCAAAGCCTGCATGACAGCGCACCAACGGGCACTGCCACGGCTCTACGACGAGCTGAATTCCAGTCACCAGACTGTGCATGGTGCCCATGACAGTGCAATCGCTGCCGGGCTCGTGATGATCAACATTGCCGATCGGTTCCTCAGCTCTGACTTGAACAAGGAGAACCGTGCAACCAACCCGAATTGGAGCACGCATCGACAGCCGAAGTCCGTCGACATTACGCTGGCGAAGATCAAGCAGCTGCCGCGCCGTTCACAGACGGGAGTAGCGGGCTACGATGCGCTCGGCATCTTGGTGGTCGACTGTGTAAACGACGGCTCGCCCGTGACGCTGCACACCACAACTCCAGCTCCACAGGCGCAAGACACCTACCACTACACGACCATGATCGACCGCTTACGCGGAATTTACGACACACGGTTCGCGCAGATTTGAGAGCCGGGCGCGAAGCAGATCGTCTTGGGCGATGTCGCATTCCCAGACGACCATCACACGATACCCGAGCGCGCGAAGCGCTCTGATCTTGGCGGCATCGCGTTTGCGATTCGAAGCGAGCTTCTCGACCCAGAATGCATTGTTCCGCTTGGGGACAGTCGCTTTTCTACAACCTCGATGAGCATGCCAGAAGCAACCGTTGACGAAAATTGCCCAGCGGCGGCTCTTGTTGGCGAGGTCGGGGGAGCCGGGGAGCGATCTGACATTGCGGCGATAGGTGATGCCGAGGTCACGACAGGCGGCAGCGACACGGTCCTCGGCCGGCGTACCCTTCTGCCGGACGAGCTGCATGAGGGCTCTACGCTTCGGGTCGGTCCGCGGGATCATCGGTCAGTCCATGGATCATTCCGCCGCGATGAGTGCCGGTGCTCTGGTCCTTCGAGCCGCTGGTTTGCGGGGTGTCAGCGCATCGGCCTGCCGCGAGCCTTCGAGATGAGCGCGGACCGCTTCGAGGAAGCCAGGCACGAAACGCAGGCTCGATGCCTCTGCACGCGCGAGAAATCCAGCCGTACCGCGTGTCGACAGCGGCGTCCCACCGTACCGCAGGAACTGATGCAAGTGCTCGCGAGCGGCATAGATGGGAAAGCCGCCGATCTCGACGACATGCCGTGTGGCTCCATCGAAGCGCGCGGCCTTCGGGAACGAGCCCTGCATCATCGGCCAGGGACGATCGAGCCGTCGGGCATAGCGTCCTGGTTTGGCGAGCCGCCGCCCCAACCAGGCCGCGACCGGGACCGTGACGGCATTGCCGACCAGCGACCAGCGTGAACGCTCCGGAGCAGCGGCGGTCCAGTCTTCGGCAAGCCCCTGCAACCGCTCCGCATCCCTGATGTCGGGCTTGATGATGCGGCCGCCGGGCATCAGGATCGCCGGAGGAGAAGGAATACCGACTGTCGAGCCATTCTTCAGAGTAGGGACTGCATCGGGTGCCCAACCGAGCCCGCGCGTACCTTCGGTCCAGTAGAAGCCGTGGGCATGTGTGGTCAGCATCGTGCTCTGTGGCAGCGGCGTGACATCGTCGGCGAACAAAACGGCCTCCGGATCGAGATCGTAGCGACTGGCAACGAAAAACACTCGCTCGCGGCGTTGTGGCAGAAAGGCGAGCGAATTGACGGTCCGATAGGCCCAGCGATAGCCACGCTCCTCGAAAGCGCGTGCGAGCCGATCCATGGCAGCGCCCTTGTCGAGCTGAAGCATGAACGAGACGTTCTCCAGCACCACGACGGGCACTGGCCGGCGGTCGAGCAGGCGGAAGACGTGACCGACGAGCCCCGATTTCTTGCCATCGATGCCTGCCGTCATGCCGGCTTGCGACAGATCCTGACAGGGAAAACCGGCAGTCAGGAGATCGACACACTTTGGCAGCGACCTGAGTTTGGCGACATCGAGGCGATTGGGCACAGCGGGAAAGTGGTCCGAGAGTACCGTGATGGCCGGGTCCCAGATTTCGCAGGTCATTTCAGTCTTGTGGCCAGCCTCGTGGAGGCCCAGCTCGAGGCCACCGATGCCGGCGAACAGTGCTGCAATCTGCATTCGATTTCCTCCTACGGCGCACGTTACGATAGCCGAATTCCCGATTGAACAAAACAGGAACTTCGAATTGGGTGTGGAGTGATGGCGACTGCACTCGATAGGCGACGCCAGCAGGCGGCAAGCCCGAGCGGATCAAGGCGTTGCACAGCGAGGTCGCCGACGGCCGCGGCACTCCGGGCGAGGTGCTGGACGCCCGCGTCACGATCGCCTGCGGCCAAGGCGCGGTCCGCCTGCTCATGCTGCAGCGCCAGGGCAAGAAGGCCATGCCCGCCGAGGAGCTGCTGCGCGGCTTTGCGCTAACCGTCGGCACGCGGGTTGGATAAGCGCACGAAACTCCGGGGATGCGGCTTTCGCCGTCCTACAGAGGTTTTAGGTTTTAGGGAAAAGAGTTGCAGTTGTTCCTCCCCTGACCCCTGACCCCTCTCAAGAAACACATCGGTCGTGCGTTGATTCTGTTTGTTTTTTCATCTCGCCTCGGCGGGTGCTGGAGAAAGTGTGTAGCCGAGGGTTGCGGCGCGTCGGGAGAGGTGGCTCAGCGTGCGCTCACGGAAGCGCGCCTC
>JANNSW010000532.1:0-1585 GCA_031403055.1 Hyphomicrobiaceae bacterium
AGAACTGTGGCCCTGCCGAGACCTGGCATCGGCCTCAGACCTTGCGCACCCGCCTTGCGTTGCTGCGCCCGCCCGGCGCACGACGCGGCTTGTCGCCAGGCTCATCCGGGGTCTGCCACGCCGCCATCCGATCGAGGCCGAGCAGCTCCGCGTAAGTCTGGCGAGGCCGCACGATGGAATAGTCGCGACCGCGCACCAGCACCTCCGGCACCAACAGCCTCGTGTTGTAGGTGCCCGATTGCACCGCGCCATAGGCCCCCGCCGTCATCACGGCCAGCAGGTCGCCGGGCTCGGCCTTGGGCATCGCCCGCTCGAGCGCCAGATAGTCTCCGGTCTCGCAAACCGGCCCAACCACATCGCTCACCACGGTCGCTGCGTTGCGGCGCGCTTCCAGCACCGGCCAGATCTCATGGTGCGCATCATAGAGGGTCGGGCGGATCAGGTCGTTCATGGCACCGTCGACGATCGTGAAGGTACGGCCATCACCCTGCTTCACATAGAGCACCTGGACAACCAGAATGCCGGCATTGGCGACGATCATCCGCCCCGGCTCCAGCATCACCTGGACGTCGAGATCGGCGAACGCGCTCCTGACGACGCCCGCGTACTCGTCGGGATGCGGGGGCACCTCGTTGCCGCTGCGATAGGGCACGCCGAGGCCGCCACCGAGATCGACATGCCGGATGTCGTGGCCCGCCGCCCGCAGATCGACCACGAGGTCGCGCATCAGCGCGAAGGCTCTGGCAAAGGGCTCGAGCGCGGTGATCTGGCTGCCGATATGCATATGGATGCCGGCGACCACGATGCCAGGGAGCGTCGCCGCCTTGCCGTAGAGACGCCCTGCCTCGCCATAGGGGATGCCGAACTTGGTCTCGGAATTGCCGGTCGAGATCTTCTTGTGGGTGCCGGGATCGACGTCGGGGTTGACGCGGAAGGCGATGCGGGCGGTCTGGCCGAGCGATGCCGCAACCTCCGAGAGCGCATCCAGCTCAGGCTCGGATTCGACGTTGAAATGGACGACGCCTTCGCTCAGCGCGAATGCCATCTCGGAGCGCGACTTGCCGACACCGGCAAAGATGATCCGATCGGGCGCGACGCCGGCGGCAAGCTCGTGCAGGTCGTTCAGGCAGATGTATCCGCTCGCATCCTCCTTGATGCGTCGGCCGCGCAAAATGATGTCGTTGTGTGAGCTCGACATTTAGAGACCTCCTTGTTGCGGCTGCTGCGTCGATGTGAACGAGATCGGCACAGCCATTCGATGACGAGAGCGTTCGCTGGGCTTCATTCAACTCATTTGATCGAGCGCAGGGGCCCTCTGGCGACGGCCTCGGGCAGCAGTCGGTGCAAGGTAGATGTTCATGCTTTGTTCGTCAACTGCACTCGTATGCGCCAGTGAACGATGACTGTCGCGATCGACCAACCGTTGCGCCTGCCGGCATGGACCACCGCCGGCTATCCTGCTTATGTCGCCAGGCAAGCCACCACATTCGCCCAAGAGCCTCGATCATGCATCATTTCAGCTACAAGCGCGGTGTGCTGCACGCCGAGGGTGTCTCGCTGGGGGGCATCCGCGACGAGGTCGGCA
>JANNSW010000533.1:0-10466 GCA_031403055.1 Hyphomicrobiaceae bacterium
CGCGAGCAGATCGGCGGGCGTGCTCAGGGATTTGGCGAGGCTTGGTGCCGCAACCGGAGCCAGCATGTCCTGACCGAGATCGGCTGCCCGCAGGCCCGCTGGCGGAGCCTGCGCGCGGACGATGCCGATGTCGATCTCCATCTCCGCGAAGTCGAGCGGATCGGGGGTGCTTGCGAGCCAGGGATCGATGCCGGGATGCTCGCCGCGAAACGACCCGAGCGTAGGAATGAGGCAGCAGAGAATGAAGTCGCTGGGGGCATGGACGATGATGCTGCTGGGCTTGCGATAGGGCTCGAGCCGCCTGAGACCCTGCTCGAGCCGGTCGAGCGCATCGCGCACCGACCGGTAGTAGTCACGGCCGGCGTCGCTCACCCTCAGCTCGCGACCGGCCCTGAGGAACAGCGGCTGGCCCGTGTGCTGCTCGAGCAGGCGGATCTGGTGGCTGACCGCCGACTGAGTAAGGCCGAGCTCGGCTCCAGCCGCCGTGACCGATCCGAGCCTGACGGTTGCCTCGAAGCCCCTCAGGCACGGCGTCGGCGGGACCTGGCGGTAGTGTTTCATGTATGAGCGATTTTCATCGAGTTGACCCTCCGAACTCATTTGACCCAATCCCTGCGGTGTTGTCCATTACCGAGGGTCATGGAAGGATTGGAACAATGGGCACCGATGCCAACCGCACCGCAAAGCCGATGCAGGGGGCGCCTGCCGCCCTCGGCTTCGCCATGCCTGGACCCGACCGGCCGCATCGCCGGACCTGGATGGCGTGGCCACACCGCCGCGATCTCTACGGCGAGCGCCTGCCCCAGATCCAGCGCTCCTACGCCGAGGTCGCGCGCGCAATTCTGCGCTTCGAGCCGGTCGCGATGGTGGTGCACCCCGACCATGTCGAGGCGGCCCGGCGCCTGCTGCCCCCGACCATCGAGATCGTCGCGATCCCGATCGACGACGCCTGGATCCGGGATTCGGGGCCGACCTACCTGGTGCATCCCGACGGCCGGACCGGCGGCGTATCCTGGCGGTTCAACGCCTGGGGCGGCAAGCATCAGCCGTGGGATGCCGACAACGCGCTCGCCGGACGCGTGCTCGCCCATACCGGCACGGAAATGGCCCAGTCCTTCCTCGTCTGCGAGGGCGGCTCGCTCACGACCGATGGCGATGGCACGCTGATCTGCACCGAGACCAGCATCCTCAATCCCAATCGCAATCCGGGCATCTCCAAGGCTTGGGCGGAGATGGAGCTGAAACGCATGCTCGGCGTGGAAAAGGTGGTCTGGCTGCCGGGCGATCCCCTCGACCAGGAAACCGACGGCCACATCGACGGCATGTGCTGCAGTCTGGGACCAGGCAAAGTGCTGTTCGAGGTCAACCCGGACCCCGCCGATCCGCACGCGCGCATTCTCGCCGACAACCTTGCCGCGCTGAAAGCTCAGAGCGATGCGCGAGGCCGCGAATTCGAGGTGCTGACGATCGAGGAGGCCTCCCAAGCCACGGCCACGTCGGACGTGTTCTGCCGCTCCTACATCAACTTCTACAAGGCCAATGGCGGCATCGTGCTGCCGGTCTATGGGCTGCCCTCCGATGAGCGAGCCGCCCAGAGCATTCGCCGAGCCTTTCCGAGTTTACCGATCGAGACGGTCGACGTGAGCGCCATAGCGCCCGGCGGCGGCTCGATCCATTGCATCACCCAGGAACAGCCGCGCTGAGGGAGCATGACGATGATGACGCGACGCAGGATCATACAGACGATGGCGGCGGCCGGGGGCATGAGCACGATCGGGCCCGGCGTGCCCTCCGTTTTCGCTAGCGGAGCCACGTCGGTGAAGGCCGCGGGCTTCCGCATGCCGCTCGAATCCGACCCCCACCAGCGGACATTCATGCAATGGCCGGCCCGCGCCAGCATCTACGGCAGCAACAGCGCGCTCGAAGCGGTGCGCGGCAAGATCGCGCTGATTGCGCAGGCGATCGCCCGGTTCGAGCCCGTCGTGATGCTGGCCCGGCCCGAGCAGATCGAGGACGCGACCGGTCGCCTCGGCACCGGCATCGAGATCTGGCCGATCGAGACCGAGGACCTGTGGGCTCGCGACAGCGGTCCGACCTTCGTCGTCAACAGCGAGGGCGAGCTCGCCGTCAGCGAGCTGAGCTTCAACGGCTGGGGCGGCAAGCAGGCCCACGCTGACGACGGCCGCATCGCCAAGCGCGTCGCGGCGAAGCTGGGGCTCACCGTCTTCGACAACGGCATCGTCGGCGAAGGCGGCGGCATCGAGGTCGATGGCGCGGGAACAGCGCTCGCCCACGCGAGCTGCTGGGTCAATCCCAACCGCAACAGCCAGGACAAGGCCGAGGTCGAGCGGCGGCTGTTGGATGCGCTCGGGGCCAGCCACATGATCTGGGCGCCCGGCGTCATCGGCGCCGACATCACCGACTACCACATCGACGCGCTCGCCCGCTTCGTGCAGCCGGGCCAGGTGCTGATCCAATTGCCCGAGAAGGTGATCGCGGACGATCCCTGGTCGGCCTCCGCCTACGAGACCTACGAGATCCTGAAGCAGGCGCGCGACGCCGCCGGCCGTAAGCTCGAGATCGTCGTGATCCCGGAGCCGGATTTCGATCGGATCCGGTCCCGCGCCCGTGACTTCGTCGCCAGCTACGTCAACTACTACGTGTGCAACGGCGCGGTGATCGGGGCCGAATTCGGTGACGACAAGGCTGACGCCGAAGCCGCGCGCATCCTCGGGCAGATCTATCCTGGACGTGAGATCTTGAGCCTCGAGGTCGATCCGATTGCCGAAGCGGGCGGGGGCATCCATTGCTCGACCCAGCAGCAGCCCAAGGGCAAGGCCTGAGGCAGCTTGCCAGGCCGGTGTCGCACCCCCGATCCGGTCATCCTCGAGCGCTGCCGTACACGACGCCCGCGGCCATCGCCCCGCGGCAATCGACACCAGCCTTGCACCGCAAGCATGACAGCAGCCCGCCTCCGCAATGGCGGCGCCACCGGTCCCATGGGATGCCATGGACGCAGTAGGCCAGACCAACTCTGCTGGAGCCCTCGTCCCATGCCCAACGACAGCGCCTTGACGGGTGCCACGCCCGAGGCGGCCCAGCTCCACCGGCGCGGGCTGCTGCTGGTTGCGACCGCCGCTCTGCTCTGGAGCTCGGGCGGGCTGATCGTGCGCTCGCTCGACTCCGCCGACCCCATGACCACCGTGTTCTGGCGCTCGGTCACGGCCTTCGTGTTCCTGATCGGTTTCATGACCATGCGCGAGGGTCGCAACGTGCCGCGCCAATTCCTGCGGATGGGGTTCCCCGGCATCGTGGTCGCGCTCTGCTACGCGCTCGCCTCGACCGCGCTCATCATCGCGCTCGACCTCACCTCCGTTGCCAACGTGCTCGTCATCATGTCGAGCGCGCCGCTGTTCTCGGCGCTGCTCGCCTGGCTCGTGCTCGGGGAGCGGATCAGTGCCGTGAGCTGGCTTGCCGTTCTTGCCACCCTTGGCGGCATCACATTGATGGTGTCGGATTCGCTCGGGCGCGGCGCCATTGCCGGCGACCTGGTCGCGCTCACGATAGCGCTTTCCCAAGCCGTCGCCGTCGTCACCATCCGGCGCCATCGCGGCATCGCCATGACGCCGGCCATGAGCCTGGCGACCCTGATCGCGGCGCTCGCGGTGCTGCCCTTTGCCTCGCCGCTGCAGACGAGCCTGCACGACCTGGCGCTGCTGACCGTGTTCGGCGCCGGCCAGCTCGGCCTTGGGCTCGCGCTGTTTGCGTTCGGCGCTCCGCTGCTGCCGGCGGCACAGACGGCCCTGCTCAATGTGCTCGAGCCGATCTTCGGGCCGATCTGGGTCTGGCTCCTGATCGGCGAGCGGCCGAGCCAAGCGGCCCTCATCGGTGGCGGGATCGTGCTCACCGCGCTCCTCGTCCATATCGGCAACGGTTTGCGGACCGCCCGCGCCTGAATCCTTCCCCCCGCGCTAACGATGACCGCGAGCCTTGCCGCCCACCGGCCCAGTCGGGGCGCATCTGGCACGGCTCCTGCTGATCTCCCCTCGCAACAGGCGTGGCCAGCAACTGGCACCGTCACATTTCAGGATTGGTCCGCCCGCGGCGCGATCGAACGCCGCGGCGCGCCAGCTTCTGGCCGGGTCAAGGGGAGTATGACATGCGAGAGCGAACGAGTCAGTTGCTCTACGCCTACTGGAACGAGGTGCGCGGCGAGCGCATCGCGCCACGCCGGTTCGAGATCGAGCCGTCGCGGATCGCCCGGCTGTTGCCCGAGACCTTCATTCTCGAGCGGCGGGAGCGCAAGGACTACCTGTTCCGGCTGGCGGGCACCCAGGTCTGCGAGCTGTTCGGCCGCGAGCTGCGTGGCCTCAATCTGGTCGCGCTCTGGAGCCCCGAGGATCAGGAAGCGATCGTGCGCATTCTGGAGAGCGTCTGCAGAGAGGGCGCTGTCGGTGTGGTCGGGATCGAGGCGCACGAGCCACTGGGCGAGCGCAAGACCCAGCTCGAGATGCTGTTCCTGCCACTCATCCATTCCGAGCTCGACATCTCCCGCCTGCTCGGTAGCCTGGCCGTCAGCGACTCGCCAGCCTGGCTCGGTGCGGCCGGGCCCGCGACCCTCGCCATCCGCTCGTTCCACCTCGTCTGGCCCGATGGCCGGCCACATGCGGTGCTCGCGCGAACCGCGCGCCAGGCTCCCTTCGTGAAACAGCCGCCCGGCACGCGGGTCGTCACTTCGAGCCGGCGGGCCTTCCGGGTCTACCAGGGCGGGCTATCCAAGGATGACACCACCGAGTCATGACCCAGGCCGGCGAGCGCCACCACCATCACAACCATCTCAAAACGGGGCAATTGACATCCCGCTCTTAGCGCTTTGTTAAAGGCCAGGGGCGATAGTCGGCTGGATTGGAATTGCAGATTGCCGGCATCGCTCCGGCAACTGCCATGGCCCGCACCGGAACCGAGCCCCGCGATGAGCAACGCCCTGACCTACGCCCACGAGGATCCGACCTTTGCCGATCCGCTCGAGCCGGTGATGAATCTCGACATCGACCGCCGTCGGCACAAGCGTGTCGCGCTCTCCTGCCTCGGCCGCTTCATGCGCGCCGACAAGACCGAGTATCCCTGCCGCCTCGTCGACGTTTCCGCCGGTGGCGCCGCCATCCACAGCCCCGAAGGCGTTCAGATCGGCGAGCACGTGGTCGCCTATTTCGATGAGATCGGCCGGATCGATGGCCCGGTGATGCGCCTCGTCGATGGCGGCTTTGCCATGCAGATCAGCGCGACCGTGCACCGCCGCGAGAAGCTGGTGGCGCAGCTGACCTGGCTGATCAACCGCAAAACGCTCGGCATTCCCGACAGCCGCCGCCACGATCGCGCCGGCCCTCCCGCCGAGGTCGAGTCGACGATCGTGCTCCCCGACGGCACCCAACAGGCCTGTCAGATCCTCGACATCTCGATCTCTGGCGCCTCGGTCTCGACCGACCCGATGCCCGCGATCGGCAAGCATCTGCTGCTGGGCAAGCTGCGCGCCAAGGTGGTGCGCCACCACGAGCAGGGCATCGGCCTGCAGTTCCTCGACATCCAGAACCCGCAAGCCCTCCGCCGCCATTTCGGCTGACGCACACCAGCCTTCATTGCGCCGGCACCCTCTCGCCAGCCCCCGCGGCGGGCACTCCGGCGCGTCCAATTTTTCCAGCATTCGCGGCGAATTTTAATCGAATCAATCTCAAATTGAACGCCAATTTACGTCAATCTTAACCCCTCACAGTGTAATATAAAATAGCGTTTATTTGGTATAACCGCCCTTATAGTGGGAGGGGCAAGTGCATTACGCGTTACCATATCTTGTTGCGTTGGTTGTTGTACTTGGCGTTACCGATGCCGAGGCCGGTCAGCCGCCGCGACTTCCGGCAGCAGGCGACGCCTCAGCCTACATGCGCGTGTTCGGACGCTCCGAGCCACCCTCGGGCTGGGTCCGGCTGTGCCAGAGCGGGCCGGCCGCCTGCCAGGGTGACGGGCGAGCAGCGAGCCGCATGGAGCTCACGCCGGCAAGATGGCACGACCTCGTCGAGGTGAACACGGTCGTCAACAGCACCGTGGACGCCGTCAGCGATCTGGAGCTCTACGGCACCTCCGAGGTCTGGGCCGTCGCCGGGCGCAGCGGCGACTGCGAGGATTTCGCGCTGCTGAAACGCAAGCTGCTGATCGAGCGTGGCTGGCCGGTCGGCGCACTGCTGATGACGGTCGTGCGCGACGAGGGCGGACAGGGCCATGCCGTGCTGACCTCCCGCACGTCGCGTGGTGACTTCATCCTCGACAACCGCTTGGACCGGGTGAGCCTCTGGAACGAGGTTCCCTATGGTTTCGTCAAGCGGCAATCCTACCTGAACCCGAGCATCTGGATGGCACTCGATCCCGCCATCACCCCGCGTCAACCGGAGGTCTCGGCCTCGCGCTGAAACGCCAGCGCTCGCTCGACCTCTTTCAAGAACACAGATCCGGTGCACCACCCTGCCTTCCCCGACCCGGCACCGGGTCTGACCTCGAGCCGGCCTCGCAAGAGCGCCGGCTCATTTTTTTTGGCGCTGCCGCTCCTCGGCGCTATGATTGGCCGCAACCGGCCGAGGAGGAGCATCACATGGATCTGGGCATCAGGGGCCGCAAGGCGATCGTCTGCGCGGCATCGAAAGGATTGGGCTTCGGCTCGGCGCTGGCGCTCGCCCGCGATGGCGTCGATCTGGTGATCTGCGCGCGCGGGGCCGGGCAGCTCGCGGTTGCCGCCGCCGCGATCCGCAAGGAGACGGGCGTTGCGGTCACCGCGATCACAACCGACATCACCACCGAAGCCGGGCGCCAGGCCGTGCTCGCGGCCTGCCCTTCCCCGGACATCCTCGTCACCAACGCCGGCGGGCCGCCGCCCGGCGACTTCGAGGGTTTCTCGCTCGAGGACTGGCGCCGCGCGCTCGAGGCCAACATGCTTTCCCCGATCGCGCTGATCCAGGCGACCATCCACGCCATGATGGAGCGCGGCTTCGGGCGGATCGTCAATATCACGTCCGCAGCCGTGAAATCGCCGATCGGCACGCTCGAATTGTCGAATGGCGCTCGCGCTGGCCTCACCGGCGCCGTCGCCGCGCTCGCCCGGCGCGCCGTCCGCCGCAACGTGACGATCAACGGTCTGCTGCCCGGCTGGCACGATACCGACCGTATCCGCACCACCATGACCAGCCGCGCCAAGGCGGCGGGCGTCGCCTATGACAAATATGTCGGGGACGCCGTCGCCGGGACCCCAGCCGGCCGGATGGGCACGATCGAGGAGTTCGGCGCGGCCTGCGCGTTCCTGTGCTCGGCGCATGCCGGCTACATCACCGGCCAGAACATCCTGCTCGACGGCGGCGAGTTCAACAGCACGATCTGAGGCAGAGACGCGAACGGATCGCTACCGGCCTCCAAGCGTGCAAAGAAATCAAACTTCCCAGTGGCGCCCGCCTCCCCGGACCAGCGCGCCTCCGGCACGAACAGAGCCGTTGCCTGGATGCGGTCGCCGAGGAGGAACTTCTGCGCTTTCGGGAACCGCTCGACGGTCGGGATCAGCCAGTTGATGAGCTGATAGTGGGCCTCGACAGCCGGACCGGTTCGGCGGGCGTGGTCCTTCATCGGCCAAAACGTACTGCGATACGCGGCCAAGAGCTGCCGCCGCCAGATCGAGCGCACCGCAGTCGCGTCCGGCCGCCGGCTGTGGTAGGTTGCCTACATGTCCGGACCGAACGACAACCTGCCCGAGCCGCTGATCCTCGTCTCGCCCGACTACATGTCAGGCGCACCGGTCTTCAATGGAACGCGCGTCCCGATCCAGGCGCTCTTCGACTACATCGAGGCGGGCGATCCCCTCTCCGAGTTCCTGGAGGACTTCCCCGACGTCAGCCGTGAGCATGCCGTTGCCGTGCTCGAGCTGGCGCGCAGGTCGGCAATTCATGCGACGGCGGCCGAGTGAGGCGCTGACGTGCGGGTTCTGCTCGATGCCAACGTCCCGCGCAGGCTGCAGCGGCATGTGGTCGGGCACGACGTCTCGACAGCTCGAGAGATGGGATGGAATGCGCTGCCGGATGGCGCTCTGCTCGCAATGATCGACGGCCAGCTCGATTGCCTCGTCACCATGGACAAGAGCCTACCGTTCCAGCAACGGATCGAAGGCCGCTCGTTCGGCGTGATCATCCTGCGGGCGAAGAGCAATCGGATCGGCGATCTCCTGCCCCTAGTCCCAGCCCTGCTCGAGGCACTCGAGGGAATCGCGCCGGGAGAGGCGAGGGAGGTCGGCTGAGGCGGCTGCGGCGCACCTGGCAGGCCTCCTGACGAGATGGCCGTTCGCCGCGCTACTCCGCGGCGCGGACGTGCGGCAGCTCCCGCTCGCGCGCTGGCCTGATATCGCCGGCATGAACCGTGACGATCGCAATCGTGTCGCCCTGGAGCGTCATCAGCTCGAGCGTGTACCCCTTGCCGCCCTGATGCACCGCGATCACTGTCGCAATGTCGCCCGCCACGACGCAGTGCTCGGGCAAGTCCCGCGTGAGGACGACCTGGTCGTGCTCGGCGATCATGCTGTAAGCCTCTTCAGTCGCGGCCCGTCCTGGGCACCATTGTGATCAGCCTCGGCGCCGTCTCGCCGTTGTCGAGCATCCAGACGACCCGCACGACCGGGTTGCGGCCATCGGAGCTCGGCAGCTCGCCGTCAACCTCGAAGATAGTACCGAAATCGTTCTGAGACGAGCCGGAAATCTCGTTGGCTCGGACGTGGGCCAGAAAGGCCCCTCGCAACTCCTCCAGCCGCTCGGGCGCGAACCCGAATCGCATGAGGAAGCGCGCCTTGGCAGCGCCGCGCGGATGCGCCGGATTGAGCAGGTAGTCCCTCAGCTTGGCCTCCGCGACCACCGCCGATTCGATGTTGGGGAGCTTCGCCATCGATCTGCAACCTGCCGATCTGCACCGCCAAAAACTGGTCCGCCTCCGGCGGAATGGGTCAGTCCGAGTCCGGGTCGACCGCCGTGCTCAAGACGTAAAGATGTAAGGATCAAGGATGTAAGAGCGTTCTGGCAAGACGGAAGCCGATATTGGCGCTGCGGTTCGCCGGGCTGCTCCCGAAGCGGCTCGCGGAGCCGAGGAACTGTGGAAGAATGTCGCTCCAGGAACCGCCGCGGAGAACGCGGGAAGAACATTCTGCGGATGTTCTTGCCGAGCCATTGGCCGGGGCGCCCTCGTAGCTACCTTCGTAGCAATCCTCGACCCATTCCCAGACGTTGCCGTGCATGTCATTGAGACCGAAGGCATTCGCCTTCTTCTCACCTACGGGATGGGCCTGGCTCCCGGAGTTCTCCGTGAACCACGCGTACGCACCGAGTTCAGTTTCGGAATCGCCGAAGGAATAGACGGTCGTCGTTCCCGCCCGCGCCACGTACTCCCACTCAGCCTCGGAGAGGAGCCTGTAAGATTTGCCAGTGACCTTCGAAATCCAAGCGACGTACTCTTGCGCATCGGACCAGCTCACGTTGATCACGGGCTGCTGACCTCGGCCCCAACCCTGATCGGCAGCCGGATTCTTACATCCTCCAAGGGCCACACAGGCATCCCAATCTGCAAACGTCACCTCGAGCCTCGAGACAGCGAACGGCTTGGCGATCGTGACTTTGTGTTGCGGTCCCTCATCTTCGCTTCGGTTCGCCTCGGTCTCCGGCGACCCCATCGTGAACTCGCCCGCCGGAATGATGAGCATTTCCGGGCAGTCTGCGCATTCCTTGAATGGGGCGACGCCAGGCTTCAGCGCCGCCTCGGCCTCCGCCGTCAACACATAGGACCGGACCTTCATGGCCCAGAACCACTGCTCCGTCAGAGTGGCCTGATTGATGAAGGCGACGAGGCCCGCGATGATGCCAACAAGCAGCGTGAAGATCGCCCCCCATGTCCGCCGGACTGTACGCCGCGCCGCGGTCTCGACCTTCTGGCACGCTGCGAGATAGTCCTTCGCCGGGAGCAGAGCGCTGGCGAACCCCGGATCGGCGCGGAGATCGAGCGCCGATTTCAGCCGCTCGCCACGCCGCACGAGGTCCTTGGCGTGCTTTCGGCTTCCCTCGCCCCACTCGCCCGCCTCCCGCAACACATCGTCGCGGAGCTTCAGGCCCTCCTTCTGCTCCTCGAGCCAGCCCGCGATCGGCTGGCGCCGCAGCAGCGCCTCGTGTGCGACCTCGATCGTCTCTCGACCGCGCGTGAGGAGCCGCGCATCGACGAGCGCATTGGCAAGGGGCGCGAGGCCCTTGCGGTCGCCCGCCAGTAGCGCCGCCTCGTTGGCGACCAGCCGCTTGGCGGCATTGGCCGCAGGGTCCCAGGTTGCGAGCCCCGGCACGATCAGGCGGCGCAGATTGGCGTCCGTTCCGGCGGCCCCTGCCTTCCCTTTCGCCTCCGCGAGCTTCTTG
>JANNSW010000534.1:0-4255 GCA_031403055.1 Hyphomicrobiaceae bacterium
ATAAATTAAAATTTGAAGGCGAAGTAATTGGAAAAAGTAAAAATTAAACAAACATGCATTTATTTATTTTATTAGCATCCTCGCAACTCCAACCAATCGAGGGCAGGCCAGGCCGATCGCGCCCGCGGACAGCGAGACAACGACCTGTTCTTTCGAATACGGGAACAGGCGCCATCGCGCAAGGCTGGTCGGATCAGCCGCGCCGCCTGGGTCGCCGAGGTTGCGAGGAGAGTGCGCGCTCCAGGATCTCCGGCAAATCCCCCAGCCGATCCACCAGCAGGGCCCCCGATGGCTTCAAGGCCGCGCGTTTGCGTGCGATCCCCCCGAGCCCGTCGCGGACGATGGCACCGAGATGACCGATCCGGCGCTCCTCGGGAACCTTGTTGCCGGCAATGTAGACGGCGACCGGCATCGGCATCCGGGTGATCGTCGCCGCCGCATTCTCCTCCTGCGCCCCGCCGACGGTTCCCAGACAGGCGATGGCCAGCGTCGCCGCGTTGCGCTCACACGTTTCGATTGCCCTGGCCAGCGACAACCCGAGCACCGGATTGTCGCCGAGCCCAATGAACACGGAAATGCCGAGACCGGATCCCGACAGCATCTGGCACGCCAGCATCCCCAAGCTGAGCGAGCGGGATACCACCGCCACCACCCCGGGCTTGAACATGGCTTCCATATCGGCCGGCAGCGCGCCGACGAAACCGACGCCTGGAACCAGCACGCCAGGCGAGCCGGGCCCCAGCACCTCGACCTTGCATTCATGCGCGGCCGCGAGCAGATGCAGCACGTCATGCTGGGGCACGCGGGACGTGACGATCACCAGCCGCCTCGCCCCGCCCTCGATCGCGTCCAGCGCGGCCGAGCGCACGGCCGGCGCTGGCGCATAGATGATCGCAAAATCGACAGGACCTTGGGCAGTTGCCTCTCGCATGCTTTGCCAGACGGGGAGCCCGAGGCGCGCCCGCTCGAGGCTCGCCAGCTCGATCGCGCCGACCACATCGACACCCTTTTCGACCATCAGCCGGACATGAGCCTCGCCATGCTGCAGCCCATAGACGGCAACTCGATGCCCCCGCTCGTAGATCACAATGGTGTGGCCTCGCTCCCCGCCAGTGCGATGGCCCGCTCCACCCCAGCCTCGATCGTGTCGCACACATGGATCCCTGGTTGCCCGCGCAGGCTGCGCGCAGCCGCAACCTCGCCGCGTCCCTGCACGATCGCAACGAGGGGCCGCTTCCGGTCGCCGGCCATGGCCGCCGCCAGGCCTTGCACCATCCGATCGGCGCCCGTGACCGTCCCGAACAGGTTGACGACGATCGATCTGACGTTGGCCTGCGCCTTGACGAGGTCGAGCGCGGACCGGGGGTCGCTCCTGCCGTCGAAGCCGATATCGAGGAAATTGGCCGGCTCGCCGCCCTGCTGGCGGATCATATCCATGGTTGCCAGCGCCAACCCGCTGCCGTTGGCCATCAGCCCGATCGAGCCGCCGAGCTCGATGAAATCGAGCCCCAGCTGATGGGCACGGCGCTCGAGCGGCGTTCGGGACTGGGGCACGGCCTTCAGCGTGAGGCCAGGCTTGCGGAACGCAGCCGCTGGATCGACCCGCATCCGGCAGTTCAGCGCGACGAGATCGCCTTCGGCCGTGACGCCGAGCGGGTCGATCTCGATCAGCTCGCAATCGTTCTCGAAATAGGCCTGATAGAGGCGGTGCAGCGTGTCGGCGATCGCTTCCAGGTCGAGCCCCGCCACGCCCTTGGTGCGGGCGAGGCCACGCAACACCGGTAGGCGGTCGAAGGGCTCGCGGATATCGATGGGAATGCGCAGCATGGCCGCCGCATCCTCACGCAGCGCGCCCTCGAGCGCCCGCCCGCCAACGGCGCAGAACATCAGCATCGCGGTCTGGCGTGTCGGACAGGTGGCAATGGCGAGGTAGTGCTCGCGCTTGCTCGCCACCCATTCCTCCACCAGCAGCCGCTCGACCCGGCCATGGGGCGTCTCCAACCCGCAGAGCCTTGCAGCATGGCGCCCCGCGGTCTCGGCGTCGGGGGCAAATCCGATGCCCTCGAAGGTGCGGCGGCGGATGCCGGCGAGTTGGGCCTTGACCACACTCCGGCCCAGCCGGCGCGCAATCCGCACGGCTTCGAGCGGGTGGGTCGCCACCTCGCCTTCGGGCACGAGAATGCCCAGCTCCTTCAGTCGCTGCTTGATCGCGGGCTCTTCGAAATTCATAGCTGAGGGCCTCCCCCAAAGAGGCTCATCGCTCCTGCGCTCATGCTCGACTGCCGCACGATTGCAACGACAATTTGTCGAAGAGGATCCGCCAGTCCCGGTAAACCGCATTCATTTCGGCAGCCACCGGGCAGGCCGGGACCCGGACTCGAGGAATGCTCGTTTGATCGATGCGGGTGCTCGGGGAGAGTCATGACTGCGATCAGGGCACGCTTTCCTTGCGCCTTCGCGCCGGCTGGATTGACGTTTTTTGGCACTGAAGATTCCAAAGAACCCGATTGCAACGCCATGTCAACACCCGCATTGCGGGCAGTACGGATAACCTGAACGCCGCGCTGCTCCCTGGCGCAAAACCACAACGGTGGCTTGGCAGCGGCGTTCCGTGCACGCGCACCACCCCTGCGGCTGCTCGCTTGACGCTCCGTTGGAAATGGCCGAGCGTACCAGCGATACGCGGATCTGGGCAATTCGGTTTTGCGCGCGGTGCCTCCGATGTCTGAAACGTTCATGACCGTGCTGCGGACCCTCGAGGTGATCGCCGAGAGTCCCAAGCCGCTGACCAATCTGGAGCTTGCCAAGGCGGTAGGAGCGCCGCCCAACACCGTGCTGCGTCATCTTCGCGTGCTCGAGTCGCAGGGCCTGCTGGCACGCCTCTCGCCGGGCAAGCGCTATCTGGCCGCTCCGCGCCTGCAGCGCCTCGCCCAGTGCGCGATCTCATCGTGGCTTGCGGGCGAGCCGGTGCGGCTTGCGCTGTTGGAGCTGGCCGAGCGCACCGGGGAGAGTGCTGCCCTGTGCGGCATCGAAGCGGGCGAGGTGACGGTGACTGCGACTGCCGACAGCCAGTTTCCGCTGCGCGCCCACATTGCGCTGGGGAGCCGGCATCCGCTCCATTGCACGGCCGCGGGCAAGGTCCTGCTGGCGGGCCTGGGCGCGGTCGTGCGATCGAAAGCGCTGCGCAGCACGCGCCTCGCTGCCAAGACGCGCCTCACCCTCACCAGCTGGCAAGCGCTCGAAGCAGAGCTGCAACGCGTGCAGGAGGCGGGCTACGCCATCAGCGACGAGGAGTATTGGCCCGGGCTGCGCTCGATCGCCGTTGCGATCCCGGACGCGTCCGGTAAGGTGAGGACCGCGCTGTCACTGCACGCCCCCAGCGCTCGCCGCGACGTCAAGGCCATGATCGAGTGGCTACCGGCACTGAAATCCTGCGCCCGCAGCATTGGCGAGCGGCTGCGTCAGATTGAGTGATATCCGCTGCCCGATGGCCGTTGGGCGACGTCGAGCCGTCACCCGTCTTGCATTTCCCGATCCGACTGCTATAGGCGACAACGCCGGAGACGTGGCCGAGTGGCTGAAGGCGGCGGTTTGCTAAACCGTTATACGCCCTTAAAGGCGTATCGAGGGTTCGAATCCCTCCGTCTCCGCCAGCACACTGGAATTTCTATATAGAATACAATAAGTTAGGGAACGCGAACGAAATCCAACCCTAGTTTTTACCCTAGTTTCGAGCCCAGCTCAGCATGGCTCGCTATGGACAACAGTGGGCGAACGTTACCGAGTTTGCGTGCTTTGCGTTGCCCACCGTGAGCATCGGCCACCGGTGCGCATGGCGCTGCGGCCAGCCAGATCGTCCTGGTTGGCGCCAAGGACCTCGGGTCGCGGGCGGACCTCCCAATGCTTTGTCGCCCATGCTTCCTGTACAGTAAACTTTTGGTGATCGGCCCGATTATCAAGGCGCTGTTCGGCCATGATGTTGGTGCATGATTCCCCGCGTCGAATTTCGCGCGGAGATTGTTGTGGCGGACAAGGACTTCCTACGGTTGTTGAGGGACGTGGAGGCGCTGTCGCAGGCGCAACTCGCGGCCCTGGATGCGGCGGTCAGGACCCGGCTCGGCGCAGGTGCCACGCCACCTGCACCACCGAGCATACCGACAGTCGTGCCCACCGTCGAGGCTACGAAGCCGGCTGACGGCTGCGCCTCGATCGCCGACATCGAGGCCCGGTTCGCGGCGGGGCCGTGCTGCCCGCA
>JANNSW010000535.1:0-9698 GCA_031403055.1 Hyphomicrobiaceae bacterium
GCGTTGAGCAATTCGAGATCGGCGGCATTGACGCTGCCCTCGCGGATGTTGTTGAGCGCACCGATGAAGGGCAGCTCGCTCTGGCGGAACACCTCGCCCAGCTCGAGATAGCGCGTCTCGCACTCCTTGAATGCGGGGGCATTGAAGAAGAACGGCCCGCCATAGTGATCCTCCAGATAGCTCGCAACCTCGCCTTCCTGCACCACCGGCGGCAATTGGTGGAGGTCGCCGAACAGGGCGAGCTTGACGCCGCCGAACGGCTCCTTGGGCTTCTTGCGGTTGAGCCTCAGCGACTTGTCGATCGCGTCCATCATGTCGGAGCGCACCATCGAGACCTCGTCGATCACGAGCGTCTTCATTTTGCGCATCAAGCCGAGGCGGCGGCTCGGGCGAATGTCGTCGGGGCGGATCAGGCGCGGCGGCAGGCCGAAGAAGGAGTGGATGGTCTGGCCGCCCACCTGGACGGCCGCGAGCCCGGTCGGGGCCAGCACGATCATGCCCTCCTCGGCCTCGCGGCGCATGGCCCGCAGCAAGGTGGATTTGCCGGTTCCCGCCTTGCCAGTGATGAAGAGGTGGCCCTCACCGGCTTCGACGAAACTGCGGGCCTGCAGGAACTCGGGCGTCGGCCGCACCCCCTTCGGCCAAGGATTGGCGGGCGGGCGTTTCAGCTTGGCGGATCGAGGCGTGGGCGGGCGCGACATCGCCCGAGCATAGCTGCTTCGCGCGCACTCCGGAAAGGCCCATCTCGGCGGGCGAGCACCCCTCCTGTGCTATTTTCCGCGCCGGCACGGCAATCCATGGACGACGCACACCCACGTGCCGGCTTCCTGGTAGCAGTTGATCTTCTTGCTCGCGGCGATGCTCCAATTTTCGTAGCCATTGCCGTACTCGAACACGATGCCTTCGGCAAACGATGCCGCCGCAGCTGCCAACGCGGCTTTCTTGGACGGCTGGCCCTTGCTCGAGCCGTAGTGGACGTGGTCGGCAAAGCAGTAGTTCCGGCCGACCTTGACCTCGGGCCAGGGCGAGGCCTCAGTCGAGGGCGCGAGCACCGAGCCTACGATTGCGGCGCCAAGAACCGCGGCGAGCCAGAGTACATACCAACGCATGGGATTCCCCGTGACCGATTGCAGCTTGGCGGCACTCTAGCGGAGGACCGGCTCCCGCGCGAAGCCACGCACCGAAACATTCCAGACCCAATGGCCGAAATGTCACGCTAGGCGCTTGCCGCATCAGATCTTGCTTACCAAAGCGAGCGAGCCGATGCTCGGCCACTCGGCACGAAGCGAAGGAATGGCCCATGGACCCAATCGTCGTCATCACGGGAGGGAGCCGCGGCATCGGCGCAGCGACGGCAAGGCTCGCCGCCGCGCGCGGCTATGCGATTGCGGTCAACTATCTGAATGCCCGCGAGGAGGCCGAGGCGCTGGTCAGGGAGATCGTCGAGGGCGGCGGGCGCGCGGTCGCGATCAAGGCTGACATGGCGATCGAAGCCGATATCATCGGGCTGTTCGCAACGGTCGATCGCGAGCTCGGGCCGATCACGGCGCTCGTCAACAATGCGGGGATCACCGGCCTCGGCTCCCGGGTCGAGGCGATGGATGCAACTCGTCTTTGCCGCATCCTGGCGATCAATGTGACCGGCTGTTTCATCGCCGCCCGCGAGGCGGTGAAGCGCATGTCGAGGAGGCACGGCGGCAAGGGCGGCGCGATCGTCAATGTCTCCTCGGCTGCATCTCGCCTCGGCAGTCCCGGCGAGTTCGTCGACTATGCAGCCTCGAAGGGCGCAATCGACACTTTCACCATCGGCCTCGCCAAGGAGGTCGCGGCGGAAGGCATCAGGGTGAATGCCGTCCGGCCCGGCCTCATCGAGACCGGGATCCACGCCGCCGCCGGCGACCCCGGCCGCGTCGCCCGGATCGGCCCGACTGTGCCGATGCAGCGCTCGGGCAGCGCCGAGGAGGTCGCCGCCGCGATCCTATGGCTGCTGTCGGAGGAGGCGAGCTACACGACGGGGGGATTTGTCGAGGTCAGCGGGGGGAGGTAGGTGTCAGGGGACAGGTTACAGGTGTCAGGGGATAGGGGATAGGGGATAGAAATCCGCAGTCCTTCCCTGTCACCTGTAACCTGTCCCCTGTTCCCTGTTCCCTGTCCCCTGTTCCCTGTCCCCTGTTCCCTGTTCCCTTGCAAACGGTACGACAAAGTCGTACCGTTTGCCCATGAGCAACATCGACAAAATCTCCATCGCCATCACCCGCGAGCAGCATGAGAAGATCAAGGCGGCGGTCGAGGCCGGCGCCTATGCGACCACCAGCGAGGTGATCAGGGACGCGCTGCGCGACTGGGAGTTCCGCGAGGAGCTGCGCCGCCTCGAGCGCGAGCGCATTGGCCGGCTCTGGGACGAGGGGATTGCGAGCGGGCCTGCCCGGCATCGCTCCATCGAGGACATCATCTCCGAGGCGCAGTCACGTTCCGGCACACATGAGCTCGAGCGCGCGTCGTGACGACACTGATACGAACGCCTCAGGCCGAAGAGGATCTGATCGAGATCTGGCAGTACATCGCACGGGACGATCCTGGCGCAGCGAGCGCCCACCTGCGCCGGTTGGACGAGATGTGTCAGCGCTTGGCCGAGCAGCCTGGCTTGGGGCGTTCGAGGCCTGACATCCGTGACGACCTGCGTTCCTTTCCGGTTGGCAAGTACATCATTCTTTACCGGGTTATCGACGATGGAGTCGAGATTGTCCGTCTGGCGCACGGCGCTCGACGTCTCGAAAATCTCGTGTGACGGTTATGCACGGGTGATGACGTGGTGCGGTGTTGGGATCGATTCGCTGCCGCACGGTCGAACGACCTCACCCCCCGCCGACCAGCAGCGCATGCGCGACGACCGTGTTGCGGAAATCGGGCTCGAGCCGCCGATAGAACGCGAGGGCTTGCGCGTTGCGCTCCTGTGCGACCCACCAGACGAAGGTACGGCCGCGCGCGACCGCCGCCTCGCCCACGGCCGCGACGAGTGCCCGGCCGACGCCTGTGCCACGCGCTGCCGCCGCGACGAAGAGATCGGCGAGATAGACCCCGCGGGCGGCATAGGCCGGCTCGTAGGCGTCGAGAAAGAGCGCATAGCCGATGAGACCGCCGTCCCGCTCCGCCACCAGCACCGAGAATTCAGGGCTCGGCCCGAAGCCATGCTCGATGATGCGCTCCGCCGTGAGATGGCCGGCAGGGTCGCCGAGCAGCGCGCGCAACTGTTCGGCAAGTGCAGCGATCGCGGCGGCATCGCCGGGCATCGCCGGCCTGATGGCGAAATCAGGCACGCTCACTCCGCCGCCTCCTTCGCCAGGAACCCGCCCGACTGGCGCGACCAGAGCTGGGCATAGATGCCGCCGCGGCGCAGCAGCTCGGCATGGCTGCCATCCTCCACGATCGCGCCCTCGTCCATGATCACGAGCCGGTCCATCGCGGCGATGGTCGAGAGGCGATGGGCGATCGCGATCACCGTCTTGCCCTCCATCAGCGTGTACAGGCTCTCCTGGATCGCCGCCTCGACCTCGGAATCGAGCGCGCTTGTCGCCTCATCGAGAATGAGGATTGGCGCGTTCTTCAACAGCACCCGCGCGATCGCGATGCGCTGGCGCTGGCCGCCCGAGAGCTTGACGCCGCGCTCGCCGACGTGGGCGTCGTAGCCCTTGCGGCCCCGCAGATCCTCGAGGCCTGGAATGAACTGGTGGGCCTGCGCGCGCTTGGCGGCTGCCACTACATGCGCTTCGCTCGCATCCGGGCGCCCATAGAGGATGTTGTCGCGAACCGAGCGATGCAGCAGGGACGTGTCCTGCGTCACCATACCGATCGCGGCGCGCAACGAGTCCTGCCGCACGCCAGCGATGTCCTGGCCGTCGATCAGGATGCGCCCGCCTTCGAGGTCGTAGAAGCGCAGCAGCAGATTGACGAGCGTCGACTTGCCAGCGCCCGAGCGCCCGACCAGGCCGACCTTCTCGCCCGGCTCGATCGTCAGCGACAGGCCCTCGATCACGCCCTTGTCGCGGCCGTAGTGGAAGGTCACGCCCTCGTAGCGGATCTCGCCCTTGGGCACCTCGATTGGCCGGGCCCCCGGCCGGTCGACGACCTCGTGGGGGCGCGAGATCGCCGCCATCCCCTCCTGCGTCGCGCCGATGTTCTCGAAAATGCCCGTCATCACCCACATGATCCAGGCGCTCATGTTGACTATGCGGATGGTGAGGCCCGAGGCGAGCGCGATCGCACCGATGCTGACGAGCCCCTGCCCCCACAGCCACAGGCCGAGCCCGACGGTGGCAACGATGAGGGCGCCATTGATCGCCCAGATCAACATGTTGAGCGCGGTGATGGTGCGCAGCTGGTCCTGGAACTTCGTCAGATGCTCGCGCATCGCGGCCTGGGCGTAGGCATCCTCGCGATCGGTGTGGGCAAACAGCTTCACCGTGAGGATGTTGGTGTAGCTGTCGACGATGCGCCCCGTCAGCATCGAGCGCGCTTCCGACATGATGACCGCGCGCTCCTTGATGCGGGGCACGAAATGCCACAGCGCTACGACATAGACGCCGAGCCAGACCAGGAGCGGGATCGTCAGCAGCAGGTCGGCTTGGCCAAACAGGATGAGGGCCGAGACCGTATAGATCGAGACGAACCAGACCGCATCGATCACCTGCACCACGGATTCGCGCAAGGCGGGCGCCGTCTGCATGATCTTGGCCGCGATCCGGCCGGCGAAATCGTTCTGGAAGTAACCGACGCTCTGGCGCAGCACATAGCGATGAGTTTGCCAGCGGATGCGGTTGGTGAAGGGAGCGGCAATCGCCTGGTTCTTCAGGAGATCGTGCGCGCCGAACACGATCGGCCGGGCGATCAAGGCAATGAAAGCCATCCAAAGCAGCAGGCTGCTATGGTCGGAGAAGAAGCGCTCGGGGCTGCCTGAGCCCTTCATCAGATCGACGAGCGTGCCGATATAGGCAAACAGTGAGACCTCGATCAGCGAGCCTGCGAGACCCAGGACCGCGAGCGCCGCGAAAATCGGCCAGATCTGCCCGGCATAGTGGCGGTAGAACTTGCCCAACCGGTCGGGCGGGCGCTCCCCGTCCCCGGTCAGGAACGGATCGACGAGCGTTTCGAACCAGCGGAACATCCAGCAGGGCTCCTGGCAGTTGCGAGCGGCCAGCAGCCGCAATTGATCGGCATCAAGGCTCGACTCAGGCCCGCGCGGCAAGAGCCGATCGCGACGCCGGTCGGGTTCACAGGTCATTGAGCCTCGCCACATATAGGGGCAAAGAAGGCCGGTACCAAGGCAATCGATCGGATACGGGAACGCGCTATGGCGGATGACATCGAGGATCTGGAGCGCCGCAAGGCAGAAGTGCGAGCCTGGTTCGAAGAGCTGCGCGACCGGCTCTGCGCGGCGATCGAGGCGCTCGAGGCCGACTTACCGGCCGGAGCGCCGCTGTCTGGCAATCCGGCCGGCCGCTTCGTGCGCACGCCTTGGCAGCGTGCCGACCACACCGGCACCGATGGCGGCGGCGGCATCATGAGCCTGATGGGAGGCCGTGTGCTCGAGAAGGTCGGCGTTCACACCTCGACCGTGCATGGCGAGCTCGCGCCCGAGTTCAGAAAACAGATCCCAGGCGCGCAGGAGGATCCCCGCTTCTGGGCGTCCGGCATCTCCTTGATCGCCCACCCGCAGAACCCCAACGTGCCCGCCGTGCACATGAACACTCGCTTCGTGGTGACGACGAAGTCCTGGTTCGGCGGCGGCGCGGACCTGACGCCAGTGCTCGCCCGGCGCCGCACGCAAGTGGACCCCGACACCATTGCTTTCCACGCGGCCATGCGCGGCGCCTGTGAGCCGCACGAGGTCGCCGACTACGACCGCTTCAAAACCTGGTGCGACGAATACTTCTATCTGCCGCACCGCAAGGAGATGCGTGGCATTGGCGGCATCTTCTACGACTATCTGGAAAACGGTACGTGGGACGCGCGCCTCGCCTTCACCAAGGACGTGGGCCGCGGCTTTCTCGACGCCTATCCGCGCATCGTGCGCGCCAATTTCGCGACCCCCTGGAGCGATGCCGACCGCGAGGAGCAGCTCGTCCGGCGCGGCCGCTACGTCGAGTTCAACCTGCTCTATGATCGCGGCACGGTGTTCGGCCTGAAGACCGGGGGAAACGTGGATTCGATCCTCTCCTCGATGCCGCCCGTGGTGAAATGGCCCTAGTGTTCCCTCCCATTCATTCGATTCCGGCGAAGCTGGATCAATGAATGGAAAGAGGGAACACAAACAAAGAGTTGGCTAGTGGGCTGGCCATTCATTTGGGGTACCGAAGGAATGAGTCAGAACACTAGCTGGCGCGACGGCAGCAGAGTAAACGCGCGGGCCTGGACAAAACCCTTCGCCATCCCCACCTCCTCGCCATGCCCCAGAAAGCCGAAATCTCCACCCTGACCCGTCGATCCCCAGCGCTCCACTTCCTGCTGGAGCCGACCCTCGATCTTGCGCGGGCGCCCCATTGGGAGGGCGAGCTGACCGGCACGCAAGGCGCTCCCAAGGGTTGCGTGATGCGCCTCGAGGCGCAAATCGATTTCAACCGGCATTCGATCGAAGGCGTGGGGCGGGCCGTGAATTTCCCATCGGATGTACCCTCGAGCCATGCCGCGCTGACCCTGTCGGGCTCGTGCAGCCTAGAAACGGTGATGTTCGAGATCTGGTTCAGCGGCACTCCCTATGGACACCAGCCGTTCTGCGGCTCGGGCACGCTCGGCAATGACGGGCGCGAGATGTCGGGCGACTGGTCGGTTGCCTGCCTCACCCCGGATAGTTGCGGCTGCAACGGTGGCGGCGGGACATTCCGCCTGAAGCGTATCGATTGAGCGTTGCGCGGTTGCAACACTGCCTCGCTGGTGTCACTGCGGGCTATGCATCGGTCGATGGCAGCACGCTCCTCAGCCTGGGCATGGCGAAATCGAGAAACGCACGCAGCTTCAGCGGCAGCAGACCCTGACTGGCATAGACGAGACTGACGGGAGCCGCCGGCGGCTCGAAGGCTTCCAGCACCAGGTCGAGCGTGCCCGACTGCGTGGCGCTCGCGACCTGATAGGACAGAACCCGCGTGATGCCGACGCCGGCGATCGCCGCATCGATCGCGCTCTCGGCCATGTTGACGACGAGGCGCGAGCGAATGGGGATCGAGACACCGGCCTTGCCCGATCGGAACGTCCAGACGCCGGGCGCCATCAGGCCGTCGAAGGTGATGCACTGGTGCGACGCGAGATCCTCGGGCTTGCCCGGGATGCCATGCTTGGCGAGGTAGGCAGGACTGGCGCAGACAACCCGCCGGATCGTGCCGAGCCGAGTTGCCATGAGACCGCTGTCAGGCAGGTCGCCGATGCGCACGGCGAGGTCGACATGATCATCGAGCAGATGGACGATGCGGTCCGCAAAGGCGATGCGGATGTCGATATCGGGATAAGCCGCCAGGAACTCGACGACAATCGGCAGGACGTGCAGGCGCCCGAACACCATCGGTGCAGTGATGACGAGGCTGCCACGCGGCGCACCGTACTCGCCGGCTGCGGTGCGCTCAGCCTCCCCGACATCATCGATGATCTGCCTGCAGGCGGCCACGTAGGATCGCCCAGCATCGGTCAATGTCAGCTGGCGGCTCGACCGGATCAGCAGACGGGTCTGGAGGTGGCGCTCGAGCTCGGAAACCTTCCGGCTGACGGTCGACAGCGGCGAGCCAAGCCGGCGCGCAGCCGCGGACAGGCTGCCGGCCTCGACCACGACGAGCAGCGTTGACATCGCTTCGAACCGATCCATCAAGACTCCCAGGAAATGGAAGGATGACTTCCATTCATATGGCCTGCCTCCGACGTTTGGAAGGATCTATCTCCTGTCGCAGCAGGCCAGTCCGGCCAGCAACGACCGCAAGGAGCGCAACGATATGAGCTTTCTTCGATCCACTCTGGTGACCGCAATGACCGCTGCCCTCGGCCTTTCGCTGTTGGCGGCACCGACTGTGCTGGGGTCCGCCCATGCGGCCGACGAGCAGAACGTCTCGAAGGGCGCAACGCTGGCCGGTCCGGGCCTTGCCGCCCACGGCTATGACGTGGTCTCCTACTTCAAGGGGCAGCCCACGGTCGGCACCGACGCCTTTGCCGTTGCCTACGACGGCGCGACCTATCGCTTCGCCGACCAGGCCAATCTCGACGCTTTCAACGCCGAGCCGACCAAGTTCGAGCCGGCCTATGGCGGCTTTTGCGCCTATGGCGCCGCAGTCGGCAAGAAGTTCGACGGCGACCCGCGCTACTGGAAGATCGTCGATGGCAGGCTCTACCTGAACCTCAATGGCGATATCCAAAGCAAATGGTCCGAGGATATTGCCGGAAATATCAATAAGGCCGACAGCAACTGGACGAAGATCAAGTCGATCCCAGTCGACAAGCTCTGAGTAAATTGCGGACGGTGGCGCCCGGCTGCCGTCCGCAACCCCACGGCCAACGACGTCCTGCCCGTCGAGGGAGCAAATCCATGTCGCGACCACCCGTTCCCCCGTTCAATGCACAGACCGCCGAACAGAAGGCGCGTATGGCGGAGGATGCCTGGAACAGCCGTGACCCCGCACGGGTGGCGCTCGCCTATACGCCCGCCACGCGATGGCGCAACCGGGCCGAGTTCGTCGAGGGCCGCGGGGCGGTCGAGCAATTCCTCGTCCGCAAGTGGAGGCGCGAGCTCGAATACCGGCTGATCAAACAGGTCTGGGCGTTCCACGACAACCGAATCGCCGTGCGCTTTGCCTATGAATGGCACGACGACAGCGGCCACTGGTTCCGCAGCTACGGCAACGAGAACTGGGAGTTCAACGAGCACGGCCTGATGCGGCTGCGGCTGGCGAGCATCAACGACCTGGCAATCGCCGACGGCGAGCGCAAGTTTCACTGGCCGCTCGGGCGCCGCCCCGACGACCATCCGTCGTTGAGCGATCTCGGTCTTTGAGGAGGCGATCATGACTTCGACCCGACGCTTCGCCAGCGATGTCGCCTTCACGCCATCCGTCAAGGCCGTGCAGGACCGCAAGGGCTCGCGCCGCTCCTACAGCCGGATGGAGGAAGGCGGGTCCTGGCAGACCCACATCACGCCGGATCTTGCCGAGTTCATCGCGGCCCAGACCAGCATTTTTCTCGCGACGGTCAATGCCGAAGGCCAACCCTACATCCAGCATCGTGGCGGGCCGGCCGGCTTCCTGCGGGTGCTCGACGAGACAACCCTCGGACTGATCGATTTCGTCGGCAACCGGCAATACATTACCCAAGGCAATCTCGTGGACAATCCGAGGGCGCAACTCTTCCTGATCGACTACAAGGAACGCCGGCGCGTGAAGATCTGGGGGACGGCGCGCGTGGTGGAGGGCGATAGGGAGCTGATGGCCAAGCTCATGCCGGGTGGATACAAAGCGCGGCCCGAGCAGGCGCTCCTATTCAACGTGACCGCTTGGGACGCCAATTGCCACCAACATATCCCGCAAAGGTTCGAGGCAGCCGATATCGCAACCATCGTCGCCGAGCGCGACGGCCGCATTGCCGCTCTCGAAGCCGAGGTGGCGAGGCTGGAGGCCGTTGCGCCGTAGCGGGCTGTCCGGAAGGCGGCATTCCGAGCAGGCCTTGCCGACGTC
>JANNSW010000536.1:0-6333 GCA_031403055.1 Hyphomicrobiaceae bacterium
CGGCGTCCATGTCGTCTATGGCGTGATGGAGCTGAAAACCCACGCCAAGCTCGCCCTCGTCGTCCGCCGCGAGGCCGGCAGCCTCGTCACCTACTGCCACCTCGGCACCGGCAATTATCATCCCCAGACTGCGCGCATCTATACCGACCTCTCCTTCTTCACCGCCGATCCCGAGATCGGCCAGGACGTGGCCCGTGTTTTCAACTTCATCACGGGCTACGGCGAGCCCGCCGGATTAATGTCGCTCGCCGCGTCGCCAGGGGGAATCCGCGAGCGTATCACCGGCCATATCCAGCAGGAGATCGCCCACGCCAAGGCCGGCCGGCCGGCGGCGATCTGGTGGAAGCTCAACTCGCTCGTCGACGCGCGCATCATCGACGCACTCTACGAGGCGAGCCAGGCCGGCGTGCAGATCGAGCTGGTGGTGCGCGGCATCTGCTGCCTGAGGCCCGGCATCAAGGGGCTGTCGGACCACATCCGCGTCAAGAGCATCGTCGGCCGCTTTCTCGAGCACACGCGAATCTATTGCTTCGGCGCCGGGCACAAGCTGCCCTCGCGGCACGCACTCGTCTATATCGCCTCCGCGGACATGATGACCCGCAACCTCGACCGCCGGGTCGAAATCATGACGCCGATCCGCAATCCGACCGTTCACGAGCAGATCCTGGATCAGATCATGGTCGCCAACCTGAAGGACAACGAGCAGAGCTGGCGCATCGGCTCGGATGGCACGTCCGAGCGCGTGGTACCTGGGAAGGGCGAGGCCGCCTTCAATGCCCACGAATACTTCATGCGCAATCCGAGCTTGTCGGGCCGGGGAGGCGCACTGAAACACAACTCGCCTCCTCGCGTCAGCATTGCAGCCACAGGCACCAGTTGAGGTGGCGGGCGTGACGGTGCAATCGCTGAGCGGCCCCCAGGCAAACCCGAAGGCGCAAGGGCGCCTGCTCGGCCGGCCTCCGGTAGCGGTGATCGACATCGGGTCGAACTCCGTCCGCCTCGTCGTCTACGAGGGCGCAGCGCGCAGCCCGACGCCGCTCTTCAACGAGAAGGTGCTGTGTGGTCTGGGCCGGTCGGTCGCCGCCACCGGGCGCCTGGAAGGCGAAGCCGTCACCCGCACGCTGGCGGCGCTACCACGCTTCAGCGCCATCATCCGCCAGCTCGGCGCCGGCAAACCCTGGATCCTGGCGACGGCGGCCGTGCGCGACGCCGGGAACGGCCAGGACTTCGTCGAGGAGATCGAGCGGGTTTGCGGGGCCAAGGTCTTGCTGGTGTCGGGACGGCGTGAGGCCGAGCTGGCCGCGGCCGGCATCTGCTCGGGGTTCCACACGCCCGACGGCATCGTCGGCGATCTCGGCGGCGGCAGCCTGGAGCTGATCGACCTCGCGGCCGCAAGCATGCGCGAGGCTACGACGCTCGGCCTCGGGGGCTTGCAACTGCTGCAGCGCTCGAGTGGCAATCTGGTGCGCGCCGACAAGCTGATCGGGGAGGATTTCGCCAGCGTCCCCTGGCTCGCGCGCGGGGCTGGCCGGACGTTCTTTGCGGTCGGCGGCACCTGGCGCAACATCGCCAAGCTCCACATGCGCCAGACGAGCTATCCCATGAACGAGGTGCATGGCTACCGGCTCGCGCCCGAGGTGTTGACCCGCTTCTGCGACCGGCTGGTGCAAGGCCGCAAGGTTCCCGGCCTCGAATTCCTCCCCCCGCAGCGCCGCGAAGTGCTGCCCGCGGGCGCCCTCGTGATGCAGCGTGCCATCGAGATCCTCCGCCCGAGCGAGATCGTGTTCTCGCTCTATGGCATCCGCGAGGGCTTGCTCTACACCTTGCTGCCGGCCGCCGAGCGCCGGCGCGACGCGCTCATCGCCTTCTGCGAGGACATTGCCACGCTCCGGTCGCGCTCGCCCGAGCATGCCCGCGAGCTGTGTGCCTGGACCGACCAGATCTTCGTGGCGCCGGGTCCCCAGGAGACGCCGGAGGAGCGCCGGCTGCGCCACGCGGTCTGCCTCATCTCCGACATCGCCTGGCGCGCGCAGCCCGACTATCGCGGCGCCCAGAGCCTCAACATCATTGCCCATGGCTCACTCTCGGCCATCGACCATCCGGGCCGGATCTTCCTCGCTCTCAGTGTATTCTTCCGCCACACCGGCGGGGCCAAGGAGGATCTGAGCGAGAAATTGCTGGCGCTCGTCACCAAGCAGCAGTTGAAGCGCGCGCGGCTGCTCGGCGCGGCACTGCGTGCGATCCATATGCTCGCGGTTGGCATGCCCGGCATCATCGGGCGAACACCGGTCAGCTACGAGGGCAATCGCATGGTCTTGAGCATTCCCGCCGACCTCGCGAGCCTGGATGGCGAGCGCTTGCGCAAGCGCTATGCCGTGTTCGCCGCGCTGGCCGGCTGCAAGCCCGAGATCAGGATCTCGAGGGGGTGAGTTGGACGGGGATCAGGTTTCGGCGTCCTCGGGCCGATCATCGCCAGCGAGCAGTCCCGCCGCAGCGGCGAGCACGACCCTGGAAAACCAGGGAAGAAAACCGGGGAGTGGACCGCCGTCATGCCCCTGAGTCGACGCTGCCTTGATCGTGGTTAACTATGCCGCCAAATCCCGTGTGGCGGAACGAGCCACTTCATACTACCCTCGCCACGGAGTTCACAGTCCGGCTCGCTCGAGTGTCCGGCACTCCTGGCGTGACAGCTCTTCCCGAGGTGATAGCGATGGCGAAGAAGACGGGCGGTTCAGGCAACGACAGAATCCGCGGCACACTCGACGCCGACACGCTGCTCGGCCTGGCCGGCAACGACACGATCTCAGGCTCCGAGGGCAACGATACCCTGAACGGCGGGGCCGGCAACGACCAGCTCTCCGGCAACAATGGCAACGACCGTCTGAGCGGCAAGACCGGCAGCGATTCCTTGAAAGGGGGCCGCGGCGACGACCAGCTGTCAGGAGGCACCGACAACGACACGCTCGCGGGCGGCGCTGGGGCCGACACCATCAACGGTGGCACCGGGACCGACGTGGCAAGCTACGCTAGCTCGTCCGCCGGCGTTACAGTTGGCCTCGGGTCCGGTGGCGTGCAGACGGGAGGGGATGCCCAGGGCGATGTCTTGCGCAATATCGACGGGCTGATCGGCTCGGCCTTTGGCGACATTCTCGGCGGCGATGATCTCGCCAACACGCTGTCCGGCGGGAAAGGGGCCGACAGCATTTTTGGGTTGGGTGGTAACGACACGATATCCGGCGGCAGCGGTGACGACACCATCGCCGGCAACGGCGGCCAGGATTTCATTGTCGGAGGCGGCGGATTTGATCAGATTTTCGTCGGTGGCGACGCGGCCGCGGACCAGATCATGCTCCAGTTGGGCCAGGGCGCCGACGGCATTGCCGGCTTCAGCGATGTGATCGGCGACAAATTCGTGCTCAGGGGCAGCGACTTCGGCATCGGCGTCACGCTCGATTTCGACGAGCTCGTGGTCGGCACGGCGAGCCCGGGCAACGCCCGCAGCGTGATCTTCGTCGACCTGGACGGGGAGGGCGGCGGCGGCCCGATCACGATCTTCGCGATCCAAGGGGGCGGCGACCAGACCGCCCTGGCCTTCCTGACCAATCCAAACGTGCAGCTCTTCGATACCAGCGACTTCATGGTCATCGTTTGACGCTGGAATCGCGGGGACCTGTCCCCGGTTTGATCGAGCCAACGCCAGCATCATGTGTCAACGGGTCCAGGCTCCTCGCCGCTCCCGAGCAGTCCCGCCACGTCGGCGACCACGACCCGGCCAGCGGCGATGTCGACCTTGGGCACGAGCTCGTCGGTGAAGGGCACCAGCACCGTTGTGCCACCCGCCTCGGGCGTGATCTCCAATAGGTCGCCTGCACCATAGTTGACGACGTCGGCGATGCGGCCGACGCGGCGTCCCTCGACGACCTCAACCACCTCGAGGCCGATCAGATCGGCATGATAGTATTCGTTGTCCTCGGTCTCCGGCAGATCCTGGCGGTCGACGAAAAGAGCGACACCTTTGAGCGCTTCCGCGCCGTTGCGATCGCCGACACCTTCGATGCGCAGGATGACGCCCTTGCCGGCGGCGCGGGCCGAGCGCACGCGAAAGCGGCGGGTGCCAGCCTCGTCGGTGAGCTCGCGATAGCGGCCGATCGCCTCGGGCGTCTCGGCATAGGAGCGCACCACCAGCTCGCCCTGGATGCCATGGGCGCCGATCACGTGGCCGATGCAGATGCGTTTGTTGCAGGTCATGGCGCGAGCATCGGGCCGCGGTCGGCGTGCGTCAATGAGCGTTCGCGGCCGGCTCGCGCCAGCCGTCGCAAAAGTGTCATATGAGGCCTCCGTATCGAGCCAAGGACCTGCGAGCCTGATGGATCCGATCGTCTACGCCGCCGTGCTGCTGGCTGCAGCACTGCACGCCGCCTGGAACGCGATGGTGCGCGGGCAAGGCGACAAGCTGACGGCGATGACCAGCGTCATTCTCGGCGAAGGCCTGTTCGCGCTGCCCGTCGTTTTCACCTATCCGTTCCCACCGCCGGCAAGCTGGCCCTACATCCTCGCCAGCGTCGTCCTCCACACCGGCTATAGTCTCGTGCTGATGCTCGCCTATCGGATCGGTGAGCTGACACTCGTCTATCCGATCGCGCGCGGCTCGGCGCCGCTGATCGTCGCGGCGCTGTCGGCGACACTGATCGGCGAGGTGCTGCCGGCAGGGGCGACGCTCGCGATCCTGACGCTGTGCGGCGGCATCCTGACGCTCGGGCTGGTGCGCTCGGCCGACGGCACGTTCGATCTGAAGGCGAGCGCGCTCGCGCTCGTGGTCGGCTGCTTCATCGCCGGCTACTCGATCTGCGACGGCATCGGAGCGCGGCTCGCGGGCGGGGCGGCCGGCTATTGGTCGTGGATCGCGGTGATCGACGTCGCCGTATTCATGGTGATCGCCTTTGCGCTCAAAGGGCGGGCGCTCGGCGGCGAGTTGCGGGCCAACTGGCGGGTGGTGCTGGTAGGCGGCTTTGCCTGCTATCTGGCCTACCTGCTGGTGATCTGGGCCTTCGTGCATGCCCCGATCGCGCTCGTGACGGCCTTGCGTGAGACCAGCATCGTCGTTGCCATGATGATCGGCGTCGTGTTCCTCAACGAGCGTCTCAGCCTGCTGAAGTGTGTGGCGACCTTCGCGACGGTCGCGGGGGCGATATTGCTGCGGCTGGGGAGGTGAGACCGGGGCGATGGCGGACGAGGCTGGGCAGAGCGCTTCGCGCGCTCCTCTGCTGTCGGGTTTCGCCGCGCAAGATGCGCTTGCTCTACCCGACCTACGGACAGCGCAACACCCCCTGCTCATATCAAGCACGGTTGATCAGCTCCCGTTTTCCCGGCCGAGGGCGGGCCACCAGATCACTCGCTTGGCCACGGACTTTCGCCCGCGCGAGAGCCGGGACCGAGAGCCGAATGCGGCAGCCACACGTCGTGCCGAAGGCGCGCTCCTGGACCCTGGATGACCGCTGCACGGTCTCCGGGGCGACGGAGTGGAGAAGCGATCGACCGACTCTTCCTCACTCCCCCAACCTCGGAAACACATCCCTGTAACCCGTCACCGCCCGGTCGAAGATCACGTCGCTCGGGCGCAAGGGCCGGGCGAGCGCGAGGCCCTGCAGCGTGCGGGCACGCGAGAGCGCCACATAGGCTTGGCCATGGGCGAAGGTGCCGCGGCGCAGGTCGACGTAGACGCGGTCGAGCGTCATCCCTTGGGCCTTGTGGATCGTAAGCGCCCAGGCGAGGCGGAGCGGCAGCTGGCGGAAGGAGCCCGCGATCGTCTCGACGATCTTGTCCTGCTTGGCGTCGTAGTCGTAGCGGATCGTCTCCCAGGTCTGCGGCTCGACCTCGTGCTCCTCGCCGTCGATCTCGACGAACACCTGGTCGCCGTCGATCCGCGAGACGAGCGCGAGCGTGCCGTTGACCCAGCGCCGGTCGGCATCATTGCGCAGCAGAATGACCTTGGCGCCCTTCTTCAGCACGAGCGTCAGGTCGGTCGGCTGCGCGCCTTCCGAGAAGGTGCCGGAAACGACTGCCTCGTGCGTGCTCTCGCTCCCAGGCAGCGCGCCCAGGAACGCCATGTTGATCTGGTTCGCCGCATGGTTGGTCGGCGTCAGGATGACGTAGTCGCGGGCGTCGCGCAGGCGCTCCAGCAGCAACACGCGCGCGTTGAGCAATTCGAGATCGGCGGCATTGACGCTGCCCTCGCGGATGTTGTTGAGCGCACCGATGAAGGGCAGCTCGCTCTGGCGGAACACCTCGCCCAGCTCGAGATAGCGCGTCTCGCACTCCTTGAATGCGGGGGCA
>JANNSW010000537.1:0-8330 GCA_031403055.1 Hyphomicrobiaceae bacterium
GCCGGTATCGCCACCTCGCTCGCGAGCCACGGCGTGCTCGGCTATTTCGACTTCCTGGTGGGTTTCGATTCCGGCCACGGCGCCAAGCCCGGCCCCGGCATGGTCGAAGCCTTCTGCCGGGCGAGGGGCTTGCAACCGCACGAGGTCTGCGTGGTCGGCGATACCATCAACGATATGCGGATGGGCGCGAACGCCGGCGTCGGCTTCAAGGTCGGTGTGCTGACCGGCCCGAGCGCGCGGGAGGATCTGGCGCCGATCGCCGACCTGGTGCTCGACAGCATCGCGGAGATGCCGGGGAGCGCGGAGTTTTTGGCGAGGCTCGCCTGAGCGCCGCTATCGCCTCACCCACCCCCGCGTCGTCAAATGCTCCTGCGGCGTGAAGCGGGATTTGTAGCTCATCTTGCGCGACTCCTCGATCCAGTAGCCGAGGTAGACGTAATCGATGCTCAAGGCGCGGGCGTGCTCGATGTGCTCGAGGATCATGTAGGTGCCCAGACTGCGCTCGCCGAGGTCGGGATCATAGAAGCTGTAGACCATCGAGAGGCCATCGCCGAGCCGATCGGTCAATACAACTCCCACCAGTGGCCAGCGCGAGAACTCGCTTGGAAGCGCGCCGGGCGGGCGGACCCGGTACTCGGTCAGCACCGTATCGATGATCGAATCCTCCACCATGGTGAAATAGTCGAGCATGCTCATCTCGGTCATGCCGCCGTCGAGATGGCGGCCGTCCACATAGGCGCCAAATAGGCTGTATTGCTCCGACGTCGGCACCCGGGGAACGCGCCGTGCGACAATGTCCTGATTGGCCTCCAGCGTGCGGCGCATCGAGCGTCGCGTCGTGAACTCCCGCGCCAGCACCCTGACCGACACGCAGGCATTGCAGCTGTCGCAATGGGGTGAGTAGGCAATGTTCTGGCTGCGGCGGAAGCCGTTGCGCAGCAGGTGATCGACGACCTGGGGGGTCTTGCCATGGTTGAGGTGGGTGAAGAGCTTGCGCTCGAAGCGCCCTGGCAGGTAGGGGCAGGGCTGCGGCGAGGTGATGTAGAAGTCGGCGAAGTCTTTTTTCTGCTCCATTACCGATCCTCGCTGTGGCGCGTCGGACGTCGAATCGCGCCCGCGCACTCCTGAGCTCCCGGCAGGATAGCAGTGCTGCGCCGGTGGGCAAGTCGCAGCACTACCCGACGATCCGATAGCTGCCCGCATCGAGGTCGCCGGTCCAGGTCCACATGGCCAGCAGCGGACCCGCGCCTGTGCGCATGGCGTGGGGCTCGTCGGGGCGGTGATGGATGAGGGTGCCCGCCGGGTGGCGCACGAATGGCCCGTCGCCCTTCTGCCAGTCATGGCTGCCAGAAAGCACATAATAGTGCTCCTCGGCCCGGTGCCAATGGCTCGGATAGAAAGTTTCCGGCGACTGCAGGTAGAGCCCGAAATAGAAGCCGTCGGCCCGCAGCGGTGCGTCGGGTCCCGCGAGCTTCGTGAACATGTAGCGACCCCGAAACGACACGGGCATTGGCAACGTTCCCTCGGTCCATGGCAAGCCAGCCGGATCGGCGGGGATATGGTCGGCGAGTGCATGGTGACCCGGGGCGGTGAGTGCGTCCGCGAGGCAGTTGGCCGCACGCGGGCTTTCCCGGGTGCTGTCGAAGCGGGCGATCGTCGGCAGCGAGTCGAGGCGTGCGGCGAGGTCGGAGGTATCGGGCTGGCCGCAGGCCCGCAGTGCGGAGGCAGCACCTCGCACGATCGTGCCGAGATCGAATGACATTGTGGCCACTATTGCCCCCTCGGCCGGCACCGTTTGATGCCGTGAGCTTGCGCTACTTTAGTGTCCTGCTCCCGAGTTGTCGACGTATTTGCAGCAACCTCAGATCGGCAATTGCGAAGCGCCACACGAGTGCTCCGTCCCATTCGGGTACCAACTGAATGTGTGAGAACATGAGCACCGCCGTCAACGCAGCAGCAGGCCGAGCTCGCCTGCCCGCAGCCGCTGCCGGCGATGGACGAAGGCATTCATCGCGAGACCGAGGCCCGCCAGCGTTGCCAGCAGCGAGGTCCCGCCATAGGAGACGAGCGGCAGCGGCACGCCCACGACCGGCAGCGCCCCCATCACCATGCCCAGGTTCACCGTCACATGCAGGAACAGCGTGGTCGCCACTCCCACGCACACCAACCGGCAGAACAGGCTGCGGCAGCGCAAACCCATCCCGATCAGGCTGAGCAGCAGCACTCCGAACAGGCAGATCAGGATCGCACCGCCGATGAAACCCGTCTCCTCTGCAATCAGTGCAAAGATGAAATCCGTGTGCTTTTCGGGCACGAAATCGAGCTGGGACTGGGTTCCCTGCAGCAAACCCTTGCCGGTTAGCCCGCCGGCACCGAGAGCGATCTTGGCCTGCGTGATCTGGTAGCCCATGCCGAGGGGATCGACCTCGGGATCGAGAAAGACGAGAACGCGCCTCTGCTGGTAGTCGTGCAGGTAGTCCCACAATAGCGGCACGACGGCCGCGGCTCCCCCGGCCCCAGCGGCGAAGTACCAGAAGTTGGTGCCAGCGCAGAACAGCACCGTCAACCCGATCGCCGCGACCAGGATCGCGGTGCCGAGATCGGGCTGGGCGAGGATGAAAGCCGCCGGCACCAGGATCATGAGCAGCGCTGTGGCCACATGGGCCCAATGCGACATGGCGTTGGCCGGGACACCCTGCAGAAAGCGTGCGAGTGCGAGCACGAGCGCGACCTTCATCGGCTCGGCCGGCTGGAACGAGAGCGGACCGAGCGCGAGCCAGCGCTGCGCGCCCAAGGCCTCGTTGCCGAAGAAGGGGACCGCCGCCAGGGCCGCGAGCAGCAGGACATAGGCCGGGTAGGCGAGCCCGAGCCAGAACCTGAGCGGCAGCACGGCGATGACGATGACGACCGCGAACCCCGCGACCAGCCGCGCGACATGGCGGATGGCGTAGGGCTCCATGCTGCCGCCCGCTACCGAGAACAAGGCCGCCACGCCGGCTGCCCCGATCAGGACGGCTGCGAGCGGAGCGATCACCGGGGCGGAGGCGAGCTTATCGGCGAGCGAGCGCTGATCAAAACGGGCGGAGGTGGTTGCTGTCATCGCAGGGCTCAGCCGTTCGGTTTCGTGGCGAGGGGGGCGGCATCGGCTCGCGCAGCCGTGGGTGCGTCCAGCGGATAGGCCGGCTGTGACAGCGGGTCCCGCTCGAGCAGCATGGTCATGACATCGCGCACCAGGGGAGCGGCGGCCTTCGATCCACCACCGCCATGCTCGACGATGGCCGCGACCGCGTAGCGCGGCGCTGAAGCCGGAGCATAGCCGACGAACAGGGAATGGTCGCGCAGCCTGCGCTCGAGCGAGGCCGAGCTGCGGCCGTGCGATGCCCGCGAGACCTGGGCGGTGCCGGTCTTGCCGGCCATGATGGCGCCGCGGATCGGCAGCGACGCGCTCGAAGCCGTGCCGCCGCCTTCGTTGACGGCTGCGATCATGCCCTGGCGCACCAGCTCGAGCGACCCGGCATCGAAGGACAGGGCGGCCGCGGGCGCCGCGGAGCGGCCATGGTCGGGGCGCACCAGCTTGGGCTCGATCGCCCGGCCGGTCGCGAGGCGCGCCGTCATCACGGCCAATTGCAGGGGCGTTGCGAGCACATAGCCCTGGCCGATCGCAGCCAGCAGGGTCTCGCCGGCATACCAGCGGTTGTTGAGGGCGGCTTGCTTCCAGGCGGGATCGGGCATGAGGCCCGGCTTCTGGCCGCCGATGCCGCATTCGTGGGCGCTGCCAAAGCCGAGCTTGCGGGCTGCCGCCGCGATCCGCTCGATGCCGCACAGCCGCGCGAGCTCGTAGAAATAGACGTCGCAGGATTCTTTCAACGCGTCGTGCAGGCGAACGCTGCCATGCCCGCCCGACTTCCAGCAGCCGAACTTCTGCCCCGACAGCTCGAGGCTGCCTTCGCAGGTGAAGCGGGTCTTGTGGGTCACGAGGCCGGCGTCGAGAGCTGCCATCGCGGTCACCATCTTGAAGGTGGAGCCGGGTGGGTATTGGCCGCTGATCGCCTTGTTGAAGAGTGGGTCGCCCTCTTGATCGATGAGTTGCTGCCAATCCTCCTTGGTGATTCCCTCGGCGACGGCCGCGGTGTCGTAGGTGGGCGTCGAGGCCATGGTCAGGACCTCGCCGGTCTGGGCGTCGAGCGCGACGACAGCCGCGAAATCCTCAGCCGCCATCCGCTTCAGGACGCTGGCCTGCAGATCGGTATCGATCGTCAGGACGAGGTCGCTGCCACGGATGCTCGGGCGCTCGTCCAGGTCGCGCACGATCCGGCCGTGGGCATCCACCTCGCGTGTAATCTCGCCGGCGCTGCCGCGCAATACAGCCTCCATGCCAAGCTCGATGCCCGCTTTGCCGATCCGCACACCTGGCAGTCGCAGCGAGGGATCCGCGCTCAGGTCCTGCTGGTCCGGCGCGCCCACGAGCCCGACCACATGCCCGATGTCGATGCCGCGGAAGTAGTGGCGCACGGCACCCGTCTGGGTGAAGACGCCGGGCAGCTGGGGTGCGAGCACGCTGATGCGGGCAAGCTCCTCCCAAGTCAGGCCCGAGCGGACGAGAATGGGTATGAGACGGCTCTGGCGGCTGGCGAGGGCGGGGATGCGTTCACGATCCTCCGGAGTGATCGCGATCACCTGTCCGAGCCGGCTGACGATGCTTGCCACATCGCCGGCGAGATCCGGCACGACGGCAGCCTCGAGGCGCTCCTCGCTCTGGGCGAGCATGATGCCGAAGCGGTCGCGAACATTGCCCCGGATGGGCGCGCTGCCCTGGGTGCTGATCCGATTCTCGTCGGCGAGCAGCTGATAGCGGCGGGCGTGGGTCACCTGGATGTCATAGAGCCGGTAACCGAGCACGCCGAGGAGTGCAGCCTGGGCCGACCCGAGCAGCAGGGCGCGCCGGGTGAAGCGGCCGTGCCGCCTGCTCTCGCTTTCGAACCCCGGCATCAGTCGACTCCATTGGCGGCCATGACGTTGGCGCTGCCCGCCTCGCCGCCGAGCGATCTCAGCATCAAGGCGAGCGGGAGGTAGCTGGCGATGCCGGCTGCGGTTGCAAACAGGATCAGCTGCAGGTCGAGCAGCGCCAGATAGTAGAGCGAGGCGATCGCCCAGCCACAGGCGGCCACGATTGGCAGGCAGAGCGCAAAACCGAGCCAGCTCTCTTGCATCTTGCTGCCACCATCAGAGTAGCTGCCGGTGAAACTGCCGAGCGCGAAGCCGAGCACGAACAGCAGCGCCCAATAGCCGATCGGACCGTCGGTCACGAGATCGGTCATGAGGCCGGCGGAGAAGACGATGAGGCTGAGGAGCTGCGAGGGGCGGCGCTCGGCCCAGAAGAAGACGGTGCCGAGCGTGAGGAACGGTAATCCGAACGCCACGAAACCGGGAACCCGCCAGGGCATGACCGAGATCGCAGCGGTCACGAGCACCGTCAGCGCCGGCAGCAGTGCCAGCGACCAGAGCCTGGCCGCTTCCCCTCGGCGCGGTGGCTGGAAATCCGAACCGGTGCCATAGGACCCATGCTGGCCGCGAGCCAGCCCCGTTTTGCTCAGGGTCGGCAGCTGCGAGATCCGGCTGAATTGGCTGGCGGGCATGGCGTCGCGACCTCAGGGCTTGCTGGAGGCGATGGCCTCGGCTTGCCGCGGCAGCAGGCCGCCATTGGCAAGCTCGAGACCCGGCGCCTCGAAGAAGAGGATGCTGACGAAGTCGAGCGCTGCGAGCTGCGCCGACGGCTCGACTTGTGGAGAGGGCCCGGTGCTGGCGACGCGGCCAATCCTGAGGCCCTTGGGCAGCAGCCCGTCCTGTCCCGATGTCACGATGGCATCACCGACTTTCAGCTCGGTGCTACCCGGCAGGAATTCGAGCACCGGCCTGCCTGATCCCTTGCCGCGGATGATCGCGCGCTCGGCCGCGCTGCCGACGAGAACGGGAATGCGGCTGTTGAAGTCGGCCAGCAGCAGCACACGGGCCGCATTCGCACTCGTCTCGACGACCCGGCCGACAAAGCCGTTGCTGTCGACCACGGCAAAGCCGTTGCGGATACCTTGGCTCGCACCGACATTGAGGAGGACGCTGCGCGTGAACGGGCCGCGACCTTCGGCGACGATGCGAGCTGTCGCAAAGGTGAAGCCGCGATCCTTGACGCCGTTGAGCAGCTTGCGCAATTCGTCGATCTCGGCCTCGAGCTGGTGTGCCCGCCACTGCCATTGCTCGAGACGCTGTTTCTCCTGCTTGGTGCGCTCGAGCTCGGCCAGCACGTCGCGATAGGTGTCGAGGTTGCGGCGCAGGCGCTCGATGTAGGCAGCGGGCTGCGAAAGGACCGCGAGGAGCGGCGTGATCGCCTCGATGGTCTCAGTGCGCAGTGCGCGAACCGCGTGATGCTCCGCCTTGCTGAGGACCAATAGCGCGACCGAGGCGAACGCCAGCATGACCAGCAGGACGCCACCCACTTGCGCGCGCCGGCCCGATGCCGGCTCATGCCGCTGGCGGCGGGAGAAACCGTCATGACGCAGGACGCTCATGGTGCTCGGGTGTCCTCTTTGTCGGCGGGCCGGATTGCAGCCCTTCGCGGGCGTGAGCGTCAGTGCGGCGTGATCAGGAAGTCGGAGAATTCCGAGCGGTGCTCCAGCACGAGCCCGCAGCCGAGCACCACGCTCTGCAAGGGTTTGGGCGCCATGAAGAAGTGAACTCCGGTACGGCGCTGCAACTCGATGTCGAGCTTGTCCAGCATCGCACCGCCCCCCGTCAGGCAGATGCCGCGATCGACGATGTCGGCCGAGAGCTCAGGGGGAAGCTGCTCGAGCGTGCGGGCGATCACCTCGGCGATGGTGTCGATCGTGTCGCTGAGCGCGTGGGCGATGTCGGTCGGACGCAGCACGATCTCGGTCGGCGAGCCACGCTTCAGGTCCCGGCCGCGGATCTGCACATCGACCGCCTTGCCGTTCGCCGTCTCCGTGGCGACGCCGGCCTCGATCTTGATCTTCTCGGCGTTGGCTTCCCCGATCAGCAGATTGTGCTCGCGCCGCACGTAGCGAATGATCGCCTCGTCCATGGCATTGCCTGCGCACCGGATCGAGATGGCACGCATGACGCCGCCCGAGGCGAGCACGGCAATATCGGTGGTGCCGCCGCCGATGTCGACAACCATGCAGCCTTTGGGCTCGTTGACGGGCAGGTTGGCGCCGAGAGCGGCGGCGACCGGCTCCTCGATCAGGAATGCTTTGCGGGCGCCTGCGCTCAGGGTCGATTCGTAGATCGCGCGGCGCTCGACGGGCGTCGAGCTCGCCGGCACGCAAACGAGGATGCGCGGGCGCAGCAAGCCAGAACGCTTGCGGGCGAGCTTGATCAGGCGGCGGATCATCTCCTCGGCGGCGATGAAGTCGGCGATCACGCCGTCGCGCAGCGGCCGCACGATCTCGATGCCTTCGGGCGCCCGGCCCAGCATGCTCTTGGCTCTGGCCCCGACCGCGACCACCTCGCGGGTCCCATTCTTGCCCTTGATGGCGACGACCGAGGGCTCGTCCACCACCACGCCACGTCCGGGGACGTAGATGAGGGTATTGGCGGTTCCCAGATCGATAGCGAGGTCCTGCGAGATGACCTCGAGCACTTGTTTCAGCATTGCGAGACGTTGCCCCTGTCCACACGAATTCCGCATGGGCGTATTAACAATTGATTCACGAAAGACTGCGTGCGGAGGTTCGCAACAATCATGCCAGGGCAATGACCGTCTGCTTGCTGCGCATGCGACCTTCGGTACTGGGCCCCGCTCGGGTGACTGCTGTTCCCTCGGATGTCCGTGGGCCGGCTGGCCCGCGGCTGCACATTGGCTCTCCTCGACCTCTCGGCCATCGATCGGCTCGCATCGCTGCAGGACGCGGCTCGGTGCGACCGATTTTGCTCCCGGACGAGCATCGTCATGAAACTACACGATCTTGTCCGGGTTGTCTGCAATCCATGCAGGCGGCCGCGTAAGCAGATACCGCAGCGCCAATGGCCAATCGGGCCCGCCGGGACCGGGCTGCCCATGTCAGTTGCGTTGCGGGCCTGCTCAGACTGCGGCGATCCGTCCGCACGTGTGGGGTGCAGTTCAACTAACCGCAGGTGCAATACGGCAAAGGCGCCTATTGCACCCACACCGAGGCGCAACCGCTCGCGAAAATGATTCAGTAGCATGTAGGGTGGAATAGCTCTTCAACCGGCTGCGCCGGAATGCGTGTTTGAGGAAACGGGAGTGCGTGAAGCCGTAGGTCGGACTGACGCCGGACCTGTTCCGGCGGAAGTCCGAC
>JANNSW010000538.1:0-5500 GCA_031403055.1 Hyphomicrobiaceae bacterium
CTCCGATCAAACTCAGTCTCGACTTCAAAGTGTCAAGCAGTTGCCGATCTCTGTGCCGGCGGCACGGAAAGTGTAGCCCGTTTCGTGCCGGTCAGGTGCGCGCTTCGCGCGCATGGAAACTCAGTCCGACCTACGGTGCGGACGTACCCGTTTCCTCGAACACGCATTCCGGCGCAGCCGGTTGATGGGCTCACCCGGCCTTTCAGGCCACCCTCTCCCACGAGAGGAGAGGGGAAAAAGTGAGGCGGTACGGCATGTTATCCTTCTCCCCTGGTGGGAGAAGATGGCGCGTAGCGCCGGCAGAGGGGGCGTAGGGACCGGTCAATCACTACGCGATTTGGTGTCAGGCCCGGCGCGGCGCCAACCGCGACAGATGCCCCATCTTGCGGCCCGGGCGGGCGTCGGATTTGCCGTAGAGGTGGAGCGCCAGGCCCGGCTCGGCGGCGAGGCGCAGCCAATCGTGCGCGTCCTCGCCGATCAGGTTCGCCATGACGCAGTCGCTGTGACGGGAGGTCTGCCCGAGCGGCCAGCCGGCAATGGCGCGGATGTGGTTCTCGAACTGGCTGACACGGCAGGCATCGATGGTCCAATGACCCGAGTTGTGCACGCGCGGGGCGATCTCGTTGACGACGAGCGGCTCCTCGGCGCCCTCGCCCAGATAGAACAGCTCGATCGCAATGACGCCCACATAATCGAGCGCCGATGCGATCCTCTCTGCGATCTCGCGGGCCCGCGCCACATGCGGCTCGGGAAGTCCCGCGGGCACCTCCGACATGCGCAGGATGCCAGCCTCGTGGCTGTTGCGCGGCACGTCGTAGTGAACCACCGATCCGTCACGGCCGCGAACCGCGAGGGCGGAGACCTCGTACTTGAACGCAACCCTTCCCTCCAGAATGGCCGGCACCCCACCGAGGGCCGCGAGCGCAGCCATCGGGTCGCTGCCAGCCTCGAGGCGCACCTGTCCCTTCCCGTCATAGCCGAAACGGCGCGTCTTCAGGAATGCAGGCGTGCCGAGCCGGCCAAGCGCTGCCGCGAGCCCGGCAGCATCCTCGACCGCCTCGAAGGGCGCGACCGGCAGGCCGAGGCCGGCGACGAATTGCTTCTCGGTGAGCCGGTCCTGGGTGCGAGCGAGCGCCCCGCGCGGGGGGTAGACGGGAGCTTGTCCGTCCGCCGCATCGGCTGCCGCGACGGGGACGTTCTCGAACTCGTAGGTGACGACATCGACGCTTGCCCCAAAGCGTGCGATGGCTTCCGCATCGGCAAAGCTCGCGACCGTCCGCTCTGCCGCGCAGTCGAAGGCGGGCGCGTCGGCCACATCCGAGTAGATGTGGCACCTGAGGCCGAGCCGAGCTGCCGCGAGTGCCAGCATGCGGCCGAGCTGGCCACCGCCGAGAATGCCGATCGTCGAGCCAGGAGGAAGCGGAAAGCGCTCAGAGGTCATCGCGCGGCACCTCCGCCACGGCAGCCGTCCGCTTCGCACGCCGGGCTTCGAGACGTTTGGCGAGCGCTGGATCGCCCAGGGCGAGAATGGCGGCTGCGAGCAGGCCAGCATTGGTCGCGCCCGCTTCCCCGATCGCCAGCGTGCCGACCGGGACGCCCGCCGGCATCTGCACGATCGAGAGCAGGCTGTCGCGCCCGTCGAGCGATTTCGTCGCGATCGGCACGCCGAGCACTGGCAGCGCGGTCAGCGAAGCGGTCATGCCGGGCAGATGCGCCGCGCCGCCAGCGCCCGCGACGATCACCTTGAGGCCACGCCCGGCTGCTGCCTTGGCGTAGGCATAGAGCCGCTCGGGGGTGCGATGGGCGGACACGATGCGGGCTTCGAACGGCACGCCGAGCTCGGCCAGCGCATCGGCCGCGTGGCGCATCACCGGCCAGTCGGACTGGCTGCCCATGATGATGCCGACGAGGGGCTGCGGCTGCTTTGAAACGTCGCTTCGCCGGCCGGTCACCGGGCACCTCCTCTGGGCAGATCGGGAAAGTGGTGCTGATAAGCGGATCGCGAGCCCTTTGGCAACAAATCTCGCTGGACCTCAGGCAATTGCAGCCGGAGCGAGCGTCATCCGGCGTCCCACGCCCTCACCTTCCCGGACCGCTGCGCCGCCATGCAGCAGATCGCTTCCGCCATCAGCTTGGCCGCGAGCGTCGCCGTGTGCCCGGAGCGGGAGTCGAAGTCGGGCGAGACCTCGACCACGTCGAAACCGCAGAAGCCCCGCTCGCAGGCGAGCCTCACGCCATTGATGATCTCGCGGCTGGTGAAGCCGCCCGGCTCGATCGAGTTGGTGCCGGGCGCATAGGCGGGATCGACCACGTCGATATCGACGCTGACATAGGGAGGGCGCCCGTCCGGTGACACGATCGCGAGCGCCTCGGTGACGACGGCCTCGATGCCGCGCTTCTCGACCACCCGCTGGGGGTAAATGGTGAGGCCCAGCGCCTTGGCGAGCGGAGTCCACTCGGGAAGATTGCGCGGACCTTTGGGGCCGATGATGGCGATGCGCTTCTTGTCGATCTGCGCCAGCTCGCAGATCCGCATGACGGGGGAAGCCCGTGTCAGCCGGTCGTTGTTGAAGCTCTCGCAGAGGTCGAGGTGGGTGTCGAACAGCAGGAAGCCGAGCGGGCCGCCCACGTGGGAGGCAACCGCCTTCACCGCCGGATAGGTGACGCCGTGATCGCCCCCCATCATCAGCGGCACCGCGCCGATCCGCTGGATCTCCGCGATCCGCCGCTCGAGCCGCGCATAGCTCTCGGGCGTGTTTCCCGGCACCACATCGACATCGCCGCAGTCGAGCACGCGCACCAGATCGAGCGCGTGCAGATCCCAATCGAAGTGGTAGCTGCCGAACAGCAGCGAGAACTTGCGGATTTCCTGGGGCGCACGTCGCGTGGCGCCACCGCGGAAGGTGGCGATGCCGTCATAGGGCATGCCGATCACGACGGCATCGGCCTTGCCCGCCTTGGCGAGGTCGGGCGCATGCTCGACCGCCATGAACGGGGGTACGTCGCCGAACATTCGAGCAATCTCGTTGGGCGAGAGGGCCATGCCGCGTGCTTCCTCCGATTGGCGTCCTCAGCCGCGCTTGTCGATCGCCAGATAGGGCCGCTCGGTCGCGCCGATGTAGAGCTGGCGCGGGCGGCCGATGCGCTGCTCGGGATCCTCGACCATTTCCTTCCACTGGGCGATCCAGCCGACGGTGCGGGCGAGCGCGAAGAGGGCCGTGAACATCGACGTCGGGAAGCCCATTGCCCGCAGTGTGATGCCGGAATAGAAGTCGATATTGGGATAGAGCTTGCGGGAGACGAAATACTCGTCCTCCAGCGCGATCCGCTCCAGCTCCATGGCGACCTTCAGCAAGGGCTCCTCGCGGACGCCGAGCGCATCCAGCACCTCGTGGCAGGTCTTCTGCATCACCTTGGCACGTGGATCGTAGTTCTTGTAGACGCGATGGCCAAAGCCCATCAGGCGCACGCCCGCGCTCTTGTCCTTCACCCGCTTGACGAACTCTGGAACCTTGTCGACCGTCCCGATCTCGCGCAGCATGTTGAGCGCGGCCTCGTTGGCGCCGCCATGCGAGGGGCCCCAAAGGCAGGCGATGCCCGCCGCGATGCAGGCGAAGGGATTGGCGCCCGAGGAGCCGGCGAGGCGGACGGTCGAGGTCGAGGCATTCTGCTCGTGGTCGGCATGCAGGATGAAGATGCGGTCCATGGCGCGGGCGAGCACCGGATTGACCTTGTAGGGCTCGCACGGAACCGCAAAGCACATGTGCAGGAAGTTCGCCGCGTAATCGAGGTCGTTGCGCGGATAGATGAAGGGCTGGCCGACCGAATATTTGTAGGCCATCGCCGCGATGGTCGGCATCTTGGCGATCATGCGGTGGCTCGCAATCTCGCGCTGGCGCTGGTCGTCGATATCGGTCGAGTCGTGATAGAAGGCCGAGAGCGCCCCGACCACACCCACCATCACCGCCATCGGGTGCGCATCGCGCCGGAACCCGGTCCAGAACCGATTCATCTGCTCATGCAGCATGGTATGATAGGTGATCGAATGGTCGAAGTCAGTGAACTGCTCCTTGGTCGGCAGCTCGCGATGGAGCAGCAGATAGCAGGTCTCCAGGAAGCTGCCGCGCTCGGCGAGTTGATCGATCGGATAGCCGCAATAGAGCAGCTCGCCCTTGTCACCGTCGATGTAGGTGATGCGGCTCTCGCAGGCGGCGGTCGAGGTGAAGCCGGGATCGTAGGTGAAGTAGCCGGTCTTCTTGTAGAGCTCGAGCACGTCGATCACCGGCGGGCCGACCGTGCCGCGACGCACCGGCAGCTCGAACTCCTTGCCGTCGATGATGATTTTCGCTGTCGTCACGTCGCTCATCGTGCTCTCCAATTGCCCCGCTGGCGGCATGGATCGGTTCATTGTGCAACGCACAACGGAATCGACGCTAGCCCTGTTCGCTGGCCGCTTCAAGCGAGGCGAACGGCCAATTCGCCGTGATCGGCGCCGGCCTCAGCCCGGCGGCAACCGGTCCGCGATCCGCCCGAGGCTCTCCTCGCGCCCGAGCACGGCGAGCACATCGAAGATGCCGGGCGAGGTGGTACGGCCGGTCAGCGCCGCGCGCAAGGGTTGCGCGATCTTGCCGAGCTTCTGGCCGGCCGCCTCGGCATGGGCCTTGACTGCAGCCTCGATCGCGGTGGTGTCCCACTGACCGATCCGTTGCAACACTGGCACCAGTGCGGCAAGTACCGCGAGCCCTTCGGGCGACAGCAGCTTCTGGGCGCCGGCATCGACCGGCAACGGGCGGCTCGCGAACAGATAGCCAGCGTTGTCGATGAGCTCCACCAGCGTCTTTGCCCGCTCCTTCAGGCCGGGCATCGCCGCCAGGAGGCGCGCGCGCTCGGCCGCGGCGAACCGGGCCGCGAGTGGGCGCGTCGCCTCGCTCTCCGGCAACATCACCTCGATGTGGCGCAGCAGGTCGTGATCGTCCGCCTCCCGGATGTAGTGGCCGTTCAGCGCCTCCAGCTTGGCGAAGTCGAAGCGCGCGGCCGAGCGGCCGACCTGGGGCAGGTCGAACCACTCGATCATTCTCGCGGTCGAGAAGATCTCGTCGTCGCCATGGCTCCAGCCGAGCCGGACCAGGTAGTTGCGGAGTGCTTGCGGCAGATAGCCCATGGCGCGGTAGGCATCGACCCCGAGTGCGCCATGGCGCTTCGACAGTTTCGCGCCGTCCGGCCCGTGAATGAGCGGCACATGGGCAAAGATCGGGCGCTCCCAGTCGAGCCCGATCGCGATCTGCGACTGGCGGGCGGCATTGGTCAGATGGTCGACGCCACGGATGACGTGGGTCACGTCCATGTCGTGATCATCGACCACGACGGCGAGGTTGTAGGTCGGCGTGCCGTCGCTGCGGAGGATGATCAGGTCGTCGAGGTCCTTGTTCTGGAACACGACGCGGCCCTGCACGGCGTCGTCGACCACGGTCTCGCCTGCGCGCGGCGTCTTCAGGCGGAT
>JANNSW010000539.1:0-3045 GCA_031403055.1 Hyphomicrobiaceae bacterium
GGCAAGCGGGCGACGGTCCTGAGCCGGAGTCGGAGCTCGTCGAGCTGGGCCTTGTAGGTCATCAAGGGGGCCTATTGGGATGCGGGTTGACGGAAGTGGCCGCTACGCGCACAAGCGGCCGTCGAATCTGATCGTCGATGAAGTCGAGAGTACGGCAATGCCACCCGTCCCGGCAACGCATGAGGCAATCGCGGAGGCTGGACGCTTGTTGCGGGCGGGCCGGCTGGTCGCGCTGCCGACCGAAACCGTCTATGGCCTCGGCGCCGATGCAAGCAACGGGCTTGCCGTTGCAGCCATTTTCGCGGCCAAGGGCCGGCCGCGTTTCAATCCGCTGATCGTGCATGTGGCGAGCCTGGCGGCAGCGGAGCGCCTGGCTGAATTCGACGATGTGGCGAGGGCGCTCGCGACCGCCTTCTGGCCGGGTGGCTTGACCCTGGTGCTAGCGGCCCGGCGACCCTCGCGGGTGTCCGAGCTGGCGACGGCCGGGCTCGCGACGATCGCGCTCAGGGTGCCCTCCAACGCGATCGCCCGCGCCGTGATCGTGGCGGCGGGCTGTCCGATCGCGGCGCCCAGCGCCAACCGCTCCGGCCATGTCAGCCCAACCATGGCAGCCCATGTGGCAGCCGATCTCGGCGACCGCGTCGCACTCATCCTCGATGGCGGTCCGTGCGCGCACGGGATCGAATCGACCATCGTCGCGCCGCACGAAGGCGCTGCCCTCCTGCTCCGCCCCGGCGCCATCGCGAGCGAGGCGATCGAAGCCGTGCTCGGCCGGCCGCTGGCCATGCCTGCCACCGAGAGCGACAACGCCCCGCATTCCCCCGGCCGCCTCGCCAGCCACTACGCGACGCGCGCGCGATTGCGGCTCGATGCCCGCGAGGTGCGCGAGGGCGAGGCGCTGCTCGGCTTCGGTCCGGAGCCGCCTCGGCCTAGCGGCCCCTCGATCAACCTGAGCCCGTCGGGCGATCTCCGCGAGGCCGCTGCCCGCCTGTTCGCCGCCCTGCGCGAGCTCGACGCCTCGGGCGCCGCCACGATCGCCGTGATGCCGATCCCGCTGGAGGGCCTGGGCGCGGCGATCAACGATCGGCTGCGGCGTGCGGCGGCGCGGTAGGGCAGCCCGAACAATCACTGGATCATTTTCGCGAGCGGATGCGCTTCGGCGCAGGGTGCAATAGGCGCCTTCGCCGTATTGCACCTGCGGCTGGCGTTGCGATCCGGGGTGGTGCAATACGGCCTGAAGAAGGCCTATTGCACCCTACAGGGCCCGTCGCTCACCGCGCGCCTGCCGCCAGCCACCTCGACGCCCCGCGCCCCGCGGCGGCGCCGGTCGCGTCTCTGAACTATATTGAGTGAAATACCTTGACGTTTGTTTCCGCCGAGGTTCTCGTGGAACCAAATACCTCAGAGAAGCGAGAGACAAATACTGATGCGAGTGGTTCATCAATCGACAAAAAATCATTTGTGACTATCTCACCAAACGGCGGTGGGAATATATACTTGTCGTACCCATCCCTCCCTTCGATGAAATCAAATATCCGCCCTCTTCGTTCTCGTTGCAAGTACACAGCAAATTTTCCAACATAGTCGCGATATCCGATACACTCAATTGCCCTGAAATGCGCCTCATCGTGGACAAGGAAAGCCAATCGTCGGCGAACGTAACCGAATACAGCCAACTCACGATCTGTTGTACTTATCCGAGAATGCGGTTCGTCCATCGCTCCATCCAGGATTGCAACCGGGCGCGCGTGCGCCACTCCGGCGCCCGTTTGGCGTAGGTGCTCAACGACGCGAAGGACAAGGGCCTCTTCGAACGCCTCACGGATCATCGATCTATGGCTGCGGTCGATTGACGTCTTTCTGACATGCTTGAGCCCAACGCGTTGCAGTAAGCATCGGCAGAACTCTTCCGAAGGCGCGCGTAGCTCTTCAATCGCAGCAATCCTCAACCTTTTCTTCAATATTTCTGCCTGAGCCAATTCACCAATCAAATCCGGATCAAAATAATCTTTGGTAACCAAATACATAGCATCCAACACTTCGGTCTTGATGCCGAATTCGTGCATCGCGCACACATCAATCGTCAAGAACGGTTCATCGTCCATTAAATTCGGTTCGTTCGAATCGACGAAAAACTCGAACTGGATACCGTTCGTTAGAACTCCGAGTTTTACAGGCGGAAGTGCATTGAAATATGCTCTGAGCTGACCGCGCTCATCAGTCAGCGGAACTCCAATTTTTTTACATTCGACCGCAATCACCGGTACGCCATTCATAAACACAGCAAAATCAACGCGGTTCTGTGTATTTCCTCTGAAATCTGCAGGGAACTCCGGTTGGATCTCTCGTGGGTCTGATCGATCATAGCCCAGTGCCGCGAGCAAGGGCAGTACCAAGTATAACTTCGTGCTTTCTTCATTCGTGCAGACGGGAGACAGCCTGTTGGACTGCTCGGCAACCTCCAACAGTCTCGTTCTCAAAATCGCAATGTCAATCATGATGGCTCATTGGGTTGGGAAATGCACCTTCCGAATCACCTGCTGGTGCCGATGATACCCTGTCAGGCCATTGCACTGAACTTCAATGTGCACTCATGTCACGCGGCCCGTCGCTCACCGCACCCCTGCCGCCAGCCACCGCAACGCCCCGCGCCCCGCGGCGGCGCCGGTCGCGAAGGCGGCTTGCAGCAGATAGCCACCGGTCGGGGCTTCCCAGTCGAGCATTTCGCCTGCGACGAACACACCTGGCAACCGGGTCAGCATGAAGCCCTCGTCGACCTCCTCGAACGCGACCCCGCCAGCGGTCGAGATCGCCCGCTCGATCGGCGCGATGCCGGTGAGGCGAACCGGTACGGCCTTGATCAGCCCGGCGATGGCCTGAGGAGACATGCCCGCGAGCCGGCCCGGCTGCTGCATGGTCGCCTCGTGCAGCAGCCCGATCGCAACGGGTGGCAGGCCAGCGGCCTTGCGCAGGAAGGTCGCGAGCGATTGCTTGCCGCGTTGGCCGGCGAGGCGGCGAGCGAGATCGGCCTCGGTCAGATCGGGG
>JANNSW010000540.1:0-14140 GCA_031403055.1 Hyphomicrobiaceae bacterium
TGGCTCGCTATGCCAATGGCGCGGCGGCACCGCCCGCCACGACGCGGTCGCCTGGGGCTACGCGCGCGCCGCCGACAGGCTTGGCGTCGACATCATCCAGAACTGCGAGGTGACGGGCTTCCTGCGCAATGCGAGCGGCGCCGTCGTCGGCGTCGAGACGTCGAGGGGTGCGATCAGGGCAAACAAGGTCGGCATGGCGGTCGCCGGCAATTCGAGCCTGCTCGCCGCCAAGGTCGGCCTGAAGCTGCCGATCGAGAGCCATGTGCTGCAGGCCTTCGTCTCCGAGCCGATCAAGCCGCTCGTCGACCACGTGGTGACGTTTGGCGCCGGCCATTTCTATGTCTCGCAATCGGATAAGGGCGGCCTCGTCTTCGGTGGCGATCCCGACGGCTACAACTCCTATGCCCAGCGTGGCAATCTGCCGACAGTCGAGCACGTGATCACCGAGGGCAAGGCGCTCGTCCCCTCGATCAGCCGCATCAAGCTCGTACGCTCCTGGGGCGGCATCATGGACATGTCGATGGACGGCAGCCCGATCATCTGCAAATCGCCCATCGATGGGCTCTATCTCAATTCCGGCTGGTGCTATGGCGGCTTCAAGGCCACACCCGCTTCAGGCTGGTGCTTTGCCTGGACGATCGCCAAGGACGAGCCGCATTTCTTCAACCAGAAGTTCACCCTCGACCGGTTCCGCGAGGGGCGCCCCATCGACGAGAAGGGCCAGGGCCCGACGCCGGGATGGCATTGAATGGGTGAGGTGGCGAGTGGCGAATGGCGAGTGGTTTCTTTGCCCCATTCGCCACTTGCCATTCGCCATTCGCGACAGGAGTAACGAACATGCCCGACTGGCTCATCTCAGGCTCCGACGCGCAGGCGGCCTTCGCAGCCGATCCCCAGAACCGCCGCTACAAGGACCTCCTGAAGCACGGCACCATGCGCGTCGGGCTCTATGCACTTCGCGAGAGCGATCCGCAGAAGCCGCACGTCCAGGACGAGATCTACATCGTCGCGTCGGGCACCGGCACCTTCAACAATGGCGGCGAGCGCGCGCCCTTCAAGCCCGGCGACATCATCTTCGTCCCGGCCGGCGCCGAGCACCGCTTCGAGAATTTCACCTCCGACTTCCAGACATGGGTCGTGTTCTGGGGGCCGGAGGGCGGCGAGAACTAGGCAGCAGGCAGCGGGCAGCAGGCAGCATTGGTTCTTCTCGCTGCCCGTTGCCAGCTGCCAGCTGCCCCATGAGAGGCAACAATGCGCATCCCCTGCCCCTATTGCGGTCCACGCGACTCCTCCGAGTTCACCTACTTCGGGGACGCCGCGCGCGCGCGGCCCGACGTCGCTGATCCCGATCCGGAGAAGTGGCTCGCCTACGTCTACGAGCGCGAAAACCAGCGTGGGCCGTTCAAGGAGTTCTGGCATCACCTGCTCGGTTGCCGGCAATGGCTCGTCGTCGAACGCAACACCGCGACCCACGAGATGCTGGGCGTCGAGCCTGCGCGCGAAGTCGCGCTGAGGCGGCAATCCTCGGGCAAGGGAGGCCCGGCATGAGCCGGCAATCGAACCGCCTCGTCACCGGCGGCCGCATCGACCGCGTGAAGCAGTACGGCTTCCGTTTCGACGGCACGCGCTATAGTGGCTTTGCGGGGGATACGCTCGCCTCCGCGCTCATCGCCAACGGCGTCAAGCTGGTCGGACGCTCGTTCAAGTATCACCGCCCGCGCGGCATCTTCTCGGCTGGCATCGAGGAGCCGAGCGCCCTCGTCACCTTGCGCTCGGGCGGGCGTACCGAGCCCAACGTGCCGGCAACCGTCGCCGAGCTCTATGACGGGTTGGTTGCGCGCAGCCAGAATGCCTGGCCCTCGCTGCGGCTGGACCTGATGGCCGCGAACGGCTTCTTCAAGCCGATGCTGTCGGCGGGCTTCTATTACAAGACCTTCATGGGTCCGACGAAGAAGTCGTGGATGCTGTTCGAGCCCATCATCCGCAAGGCGGCGGGCCTGGGCGCTGCCTCGAAGCTGGCGGATCCCGACCGCTACGAGAAGGTCAACCTGTTTGCCGACGTGCTGATCGTTGGCGCCGGTCCGGCAGGTCTCGCGGCCGCGCTGTCGGCGGGCCGGATGGGCGCGCGCGTGGTGCTCGCCGATCAGCAATCGCTTGCCGGCGGCGCGCTCCTCGACGAGCCGGTCGGCAGCGCCGCGGATGCGTGGCTGCAGGCCGCGCTCGGCGAGATCGCTACCATGGCGAACGTGCGCCTGATGACCCGAACCACCGTGTTCGGCGCCTATGACGGCGGCACTTTCGGCCTGGTCGAGCGCGTCGCCGACCACAAGGGCGAGCCCGATCCGTTCGAGCCACGCCAGCGCTACATCGTGCTGCGTGCCGCTGCTGCCGTGATCGCGACGGGAGCGATCGAGCGACCGATCCCGTTTGCCAACAACGACCGGCCCGGCGTGATGCTGGCCGGCGCCGCGCGCACCCACCTCAACCGCTATGGCGTGGTGGCGGGCCGGCGCGTGATCATGATGACGAACAACGACACGGCCTATGCCGCCGCGATCGATCTTGCCGCCGCTGCCGCCAACGTGACGGTGCTGGACGCCCGGCCATCGGTCGCGGGAGGCATGGCCGAGCGGGCGGCAAGCAAGGGCGTCGAGGTGATCCCCGGTCACGCCGTGGCACAGGCGGTCGGCTACACCGAGGTCAAGGGCGCGCTGATCGCTCCCTTCGACATCGCAACCGGCCATTGCGGCATCGGGTTCCGCGAGCTGCCGGCCGATCTGATCCTCGTCTCCGGCGGCTTCGACCCCCAAGTCCACCTTGCCACCCAGCGCGGCGGCAAGGCCCAATGGCGCGCGGACCGGCTGGCCTTCTTGCCGACTGGCGAGCCCGACATCCAGATCCACGCCGGTGCCATGCAGGGCACCTTCTCGACGCCAGACTGTCTGCGCGAAGGCCATGCCGCCGGTATTCGTGCCGCAACCGCCGCTGGCACCAAAGGCAAGTCGCCCGATCTCGCAATGCCTGCCTTCGCCATTCCCGACGGCGATCCGGGCGCAGGCTTTGCTCCGGTCTGGGACGTGCATCCCCCCGAGGCGCTCGGCCATCAGAAGCGCTTCATCGATTTCCAGAACGATGTCTCGGCTTCCGACCTGGATCTCGCCCATCGCGAGGGCTACGTCTCGGTCGAGCACCTGAAGCGCTATACGACGCTCGGCATGGCAACCGACCAGGGCAAGCTCGCCAACGTGATCGCGCTCGCGCAGATGGCAAGGCTGCGCCAGCTTCCGATCGCCGAGGTCGGCACCACCGGCTTCCGCTCGCCCTATACCTCGGTTGCGCTCGGCGCGCTCGCCGGCCACGAGACCGACCAGCACGTGCGTCCGGTGCGCCGCACGCCGTTCCACGACTGGAACGTCGGCAAGCGCTGCGTCTTCCTCGACACCGGGCTGTGGAAACGCGCCTGGTTCTACCCGGAGGGCGATGAGGATGTGAACGGGGCCTATCGCCGCGAGACCAAGCGGGTGCGCGAGACGGTCGGCATGGTCGATGTTTCCACGTTGGGCAAGATCGACGTGCAGGGACCCGACGCGGCGGAATTCCTGAACCGCGTCTACGTCAACGGCTGGAAGACGCTCGAGATCGGGAGAGCGCGCTACGGCATCATGCTGCGCGAGGACGGGTTCATCCTCGACGATGGCACCACCTCGCGCTTGTCCGAGCACCACTACTTCCTGACGACGACGACGGCGGAAGCCGGCAAAGTCATGTCGCACCTGGAGTGGCTGCTGCAGACGGCCTGGCCCGAGCTGAAGGTGCATGTGACCTCCGTTACCGACCAGTGGGGCGGCCTCGCGATCGCCGGCCCCAACGCGCGCGTGATGCTCGCCGAAGCGATCCCCGATGTCGACTTCGCCAACGACAAGCTCCCCTTCATGGGCGTGCGCATGGGATCGGCCGATGGCATTGCCGTCCGTGTCCATCGCGTCTCGTTCTCGGGCGAGCTCGCCTACGAGGTGTTCTGCGCCTCGGGCCACGGCCACGGGATCGCCAGGCATCTCGAGCGCGTCGGCGCACGCCACGGCCTCGTGGTCTATGGCGTCGAGGCGCTGGGTGCCTTGCGCATCGATAAGGGCCATATCGCCGGTGCCGAGCTCGATGGCCGCACCACGCTGGAGGACCTGCACATGGAGAGGATGGCCTCGAAGACCAAGCCCTATGTGGGCTCGGTGCTGCGCCTGCGCGCACCGATGACGAGCAAGGAGCGCCAGCGCCTGGTCGGGCTGAAGCCCGTCGACAGGAAGCAGCGCATCCGCCCGGGCTCGGTGCTGCAGCCCCACAACGGTCCCTACGAGGGCCACGGCCTCGGCCATGTGACGTCCACGACCTACAGCCCGGTGCTCGGCCATTCGATCGCGCTCGGCCTCATTCAGGGCGGGGAAGCGCGCACTGGCCAGATCGTCGACGCCTGCTATCCGCTGAAGGGGGACACGGTTGCCTGCGAGGTCGTCCCACATCACTTCTACGATCCGGAAGGCTTGAAGCAGAATGGTTGAGATCCGCTCGGTCCTCGAAGGCCATGTGAAGCCGGGCCGGCATGGCCTGACGGTCGCCCATCCCGGCGTGGTGCTGCGCGAGGTCACCGGCCGCGACCTCGTCCAGGTCGGCGCCTGGCGCGACACGATCGGGAGCGTGCGCGGCCGGCTCGCGAGCGAGCTTGGACTTGCGGCTTCCCCCGAGCTCGGCCGCTCGGCCGAGGGCTCGACCGCCACCGTCTTCATGATCGGCCCCGACAAGCTCTGGATCACGGCGCCGCGCGACCGCGAACTTTCGAAGCGGTTGTCGAAAGTGTTCCACCCCGTGGACGCCGTCGTGACCGAGCTCGGCCACAGCCGCACGATCATCCGCATTGCCGGCCGCAACGCCCGCGACGTGCTGGCCCGGTTCGTAGCGATCGACCTCGATCCGGCGCGCTTTCCCCCAGCGAGCTTTGCCAGCGTCGGCGTGCATGCCATCGGTTGCCTCTTGCATTATGTGAAGGAGGAGGGCGCCGCCGGCGTTTACGACCTCTACATTCCCTCGACCTTCGCGCTCTCCCTGTTCGAGGCCATCGCCGAGATCGCCGAGCAATGGGGCTACGAGTTCGTGGGTTAGACACCCGACATTGTGCGTGGCACGATGGCGGTCTCCCAATCACTCGGCAAGGACACGCCATGGCATTCAAACTACACGATGCGACGACCGCGCCCGACGCTTCGATTGCGCTGTTGAAGGCATCCGGGGGACCGTCCGGGCGGGCGTCGAACGTGGAGCGGGTGATGGCGGAGAGCCCCGAGCTGCTCGAGGCTTTCGCAACCGCGTACGGTCTTTTCGGACGCTCCTCGCTGTCGGCGATCGAGCAGCAGGTCGTCGCTCAAACCGCGAACTACGAGAACACCTGCGAATACTGCATGCCCTGGCACACGACCTATTGCATCGCCGCCGGCATGGCACCGGGTGACGTCACGGCGCTGCGCGAGAACACGCCACTCTCGTCGCCCCGCCTCGAAGCCTTGCGTCATTTCACCCGGAGCCTCATCCAGAACCGCGGCAAGGTCTCGCCCGCCGAGCGGGATGCCTTCTTTGCTGCAGGCTTTGCCGAACGCCAGGCACTCGACGTGGTGCTCGGCCTCGCCATGAAGCTGATGACCAACTACACCAATTCGATTGCCGGCACGCCACTCGACGAAAAGGTGCGCCACCTCGCCTGGAAGAAGCCCGGCATTGCCATGGGCAGCCTCGCGGCGGGCTCGAAATAGCGTCGGCGCGGCACTTGGACGGCGCCCCGCGTTCCGGCATAGTGTACAGCAGCCTCGGCCAACCCTCAGGTAGCCCCACATGCCGCAATCGATCGAAGCCCGCCTCGCTGCCCTCGGCGTCACGCTGCCGGTGGCGCCCAAGCCCGTCGCGACCTATGTGCCGTTCGTGCTCGACGGCATGCATCTGATCGTGTCGGGCCAGCTCCCATTCGGCCCCGACGGCAAGCTGATCCTGACCGGCAAGCTCGGCGCAAACCTTTCCCTCGAGCAGGGCGCCGCCTGCGCGCGGCTCTCGGCAATCAACATCCTCGCCCAGGCCAAAGCGGCGCTTGGCGATCTGGAGCGCATCCGGCAGCTCCTCAAGATCACCGCCTTCGTCGCCTGCACGCCCGAGTTCACGCAGCACCCCGCCGTCGTGAACGGGGCTTCCGACTTCCTGGGCGAGGTGCTGGGCGAGCGCGGACGCCACACACGCTCCTCGGTCGGCGCGCCCTCATTGCCCCTCGATACGCCCATCGAGATCGAAGCGCTGTTCTCCTTCGCCTGAGAGGCTTCCCCATGGCTCGCCTCCCCTGGACGCTCGGCCCCGTCGCCCATCGCGGTCTGCACAATCCGGCAAAGGGCATCGTCGAGAACACCGTTTCCTCGATCGAGGCGGCGATCGCCAAGGGCTACAATGTGGAGATCGACGTGCAGGCGGCCAAGGGCGGTGTGCCGGTGCTGTTCCACGACGAGACGCTCGACCGGCTGATGGAGGGGAGGGGCAATGTCGCCGACCTGACGGCGCCGGAGCTGAAGCGCCTCGCCTACAAGGGCAGCCGCGACCGGATCGTGACGCTCGACGAGGTTCTGGAAGTGATCGGCCGCCGCCAGCCGCTCTATGTCGAGGTCAAGACGGCGTTCGGCGTGCCGGGCGAGCTCGAGCGCCAGATCGCCGGGAGCCTCGAGCGCTACCAGGGGCCGGTTGCGGCGATGTCGTTCGATCCCTGGTCGCTGCTGGCGATCCGAGCGGCGGCGCCCAGAATTCCGCGTGGCATCATCTCCTATCGCTGGGACGACGATTGGATGCCACAGCTCTCGCGCTACCAGCGCTCGAAGCTGCGGATGCTTGCCTACAGCCCCAGTGTCCGCCCCTCCTTCATCGCCTACGATATCGACGATCTGCCGCATTTCCCCCCGCTGCTGGCGAAGCGCATGCTCGGCCTGCCGCTGCTCACGTGGACGGTGCGCACGCCCCAGCAGCAGGCGATCGCAGCGAAATATGCCGACGCCATCATCTTCGAAGGGTTCGAGCCCTGAGATTGCCAAGCAAAGTTGCGACCCTGCGTCGATGAGCACCGAGCAAGAAATCGTCGTCGAGGTCGCAACCTCGATCGCCTCGGTCGATCCGCTGGCCTGGGATCGGATCGCCAATCCAGCCGGCGCTCCGCACGACCCCTTCGTCAGCCACGCGTTCCTGCAGGCGCTCGAGGCAAGCGGGGCGATCGGCCGGCGATCAGGCTGGGCGCCACAGCATCTGCTGCTGAGAGAGGGCAGTGTCGTCACCGGCGCAATGCCGCTCTACGTGAAGTCGCACAGCATGGGCGAGTTCGTGTTCGACCAAGGCTGGGCGGAGGCCTATGAGCGCAACGGGCTCGCCTATTATCCAAAGCTGCTCTGCGCCGTGCCTGTTACGCCGGTGCCGGGCCGACGGCTGCTGGTCGAAACCGGCGACAACGCGGAGGCCCGAGAGGGCAAGCTGGTCGAAGCGGCGATCGAGCTCACACGACGCCTGGGAGCCTCGTCGCTCCACCTGACGTTCCTGACGGGAGGCGAGGCTCGGCGGCTCGGCGCCAAGGGCCTGCTGCAACGCACCGGCACCCAGTACCATTGGACCAACGCGGGCTATGGCAGCTTCGAGGATTTCCTCGGCACGCTCGCCTCGCGCAAGCGCAAAGGCCTGCGGCGCGAGCGGCGCGACGCACTTGCCCCGGGCATCGCGATCGAATGGCTGAGGGGTCGCGACCTCACGGAAGCCCATTGGGATGCGTTCTTTGCCTTCTACATGGATACGGGCAATCGCAAATGGGGCACGCCCTATCTCAACCGGCGGTTCTTCTCGCTGCTCGGCGAAGCCATGGCAGATCGCTGCCTGCTCGTCATGTGCAAGCGCGAGGGGCGCACCATCGCCGGCGCCCTCAACATCATCGGCGGGGACGCGCTCCATGGCCGCTATTGGGGCTGCATCGAGAGCCACCCGTTCCTGCATTTCGAGGTCTGCTACTACCAGGCGATCGACTACGCGATCGCCCACGGCCTGAAGCGTGTCGAAGCGGGAGCGGGCGGCGAGCACAAGCTGGTGCGCGGCTACCTGCCCGAGCCGACCTACTCCGCCCACTGGATCGCGGACCCCCGCTTCCGCAAGGCGATCGCCGACTTCCTCGAGCGCGAGACCGATTTCGTCGAGCGCCAGAGCGAGGCGATGGCAGCGATCGCCCCCTTCCGCAAAGGCCCGCGGCAGAAGGAGTAGGGCGCGGAGTGAGGCACCCGCCCGGGACGCAAGGCTTGGTCATCGTTGGGAAAGGCCGGTCAGCCGGCAGCCTCGACCTTCAGCATCGTCCCTTGCGCGCCGGTCACCCGGACGCGGGCCCCCTTGGGCGCATCCTCGCCCTCAGCGCCCCAGATCGAATCCCCGATCCGGACTTTGCCCCGGCCGTTCACGATCGCATCCTCAACGACGACCACGCGGCCCAGATACTGGTGACCACGCACGTTGAGGCTCTCGGGATCGCTCACCTCGACGCCGTAGCGGAAAACCGTGCGCGCTGCCACCAACGACAGGATCGAGGCCAGCCCGAACACGGCGAGCTGCCAGATCAGCGGCATCGGCCAGTTGAGTGCGATGACGCCGACGAGGGCGGCCGCAATGCCGAACCAGAGCAGAAAGACGCCCGGCGCAAACACTTCGAGCACCAGCAGCGCCACCCCGGCGATCAGCCAGATCCAGGCGCCGTAGGTTGCGATCGTGGAGACGATGAGGGAGTTGTCCATGGTTTCAGGTTTTGGGGGTTGGAGGGTGGGGGTTGGGTTTCAGGGGCAGGTTACAGGGGACAGGGGACAGGGTTTGGGACGGAGTGCTCGCCATCTTTCACCCTGTCTCCTGTAACCTGTAACCTGTCCCCTCACTATTTCCCTCACTTCTGGCCGAAGGCTTCCTTCGCGATCTGCGCGAGGCCGCCGAGCGAGCCGATCATGGCAGAGGCTTCGAGCGGCATCAGGATCACCTTCTGATTGGGCGCGGAGGCGAGCGCCTCCAGCACCTTCATGTAGTTGTTGGCGACGAAATAGTTGATCGCCTGCACGTTGCCGTTGGAAATCGCATTCGACACCATCTCGGTTGCCTTGGCCTCGGCCTGGGCCGCTCGCTCGCGGGCTTCGGCATCGCGGAACGCGCTCTCCTTGCGGCCCTCGGCCGAGAGCACCGCCGCCTGCTTCTCGCCTTCCGCCTTCAGGATTGCCGCCTGGCGCAGGCCCTCGGCCTCCAGGATCTGCGCGCGCTTCTCGCGTTCGGCCTTCATCTGGCGCGCCATCGAGTCGATCAGGTCGCGCGGTGGCGCGATGTCCTTGATCTCGATGCGGGTAACCTTCACGCCCCAGGGATGGGTCGCCTCGTCGATGATCTTCAGCAGCCGCGCATTGATCTGGTCGCGGTTCGAGAGCAGCTCGTCCAGGTCCATCGAGCCCATCACCGTGCGGATGTTGGTCATGGTGAGGTTGATGGTCGCGATTTGGAGGTCGTTCACCTCGTAGGCCGACTGGGCGGCATCGAGCACCTGATAGAAGGCGACGCCGTCGACGCGCACCATGGCGTTGTCGCGGGTGATCACCTCCTGGCCCGGAATGTCGAGCACCTGCTCCTTCATGTTCACACGATAGCCCACGCGGTCCATGAAGGGCATCAGGATGTGCAGGCCCGGCTGCAGCGTGCGCGTGTAGCGGCCGAACCGCTCGATCGTGACATTGGTTCCCTGGGGCACGACCTTGATGGTCGACCACAGGACTGCTGCTACCAGAATGACGATTGCAAACACGAAGAGGTCGAGGCCACCCATCTTATTGCCTTTCAGCGGTTTGCCAGGTCTTGCATGTGGGAAGACCGGCCGGATTCGTGAAGATCAACAGCAAGATGCCAGGAAAATATTTAGGAACTCTGGCTGGCGCGCCACTTGCATCCGCGATCGTCAAACCCTGCCTCGTGCCTGCAAGCGACCGGTCGAATGCTCTGGATCGGCCGTTAACCATCCTCGATCACAAGCGCGTGATCTCTTGGGCCAAGTGTGGTATTGGGTTTGCTATATAGACAGGAGGAACCCGCATGGCTGACATCGACCAACTCATCAATCTGACGTTTCGCAATCCCAACGGGACCGGAAACGCGCCCGGCGACATCGGCAAGGCAGGCGGCGCTTTCGCGCGCATCGCCGACCCGCTCTACACCGACGGCGTTGGCGCCATGGACAGCCGCGAGAACGCGCGCGACATCTCCAACAAGATTGCCGCGCAAACCGGCGAATCCGTGAACGAATTGCAGGCCAACGACCTCTTCACCTTCTTCGGCCAGCTCGTCGACCACGATCTCGACCTCGCGCTCGACAATGGCGGCGAGTTCGTCAACATCCCGGTTCCCAGCGATGACCCCGTGTTCGGCGACGGCAGCCCGAACCCGAGCGTCGAAACGCTCACATTCCGCCGCTCCTTTTTCATGTCGGGCTCGGGCGACGACGATCCGCGCCAACATGCCAACGTGCTGACGAGCTTCCTCGACTCGAGCGAGATCTACGGCTCGCATGCCGACATGACCCAGCTGCTCCGCGCCAACGGTGGCACGGGCCCCAAGCTCCTCGTCGGCGATGGCGACAACCTGCCGACACGCGGCCAGATCATCGCCGACAACCCCGGCATCAATCCCAACAATGTCGGCGGCCTGCCGATCGTCGCCGGTGGCGCCAATCCCGCGCTGCAGGTCGCCGGCGACATCCGTGCGCCCGAGAACATCGCGCTCACCTCCGTCCACACCATCTGGCTGCGCGAGCATAACTTCCAGGTCGATCGGCTCGAGGCGCTGCATCCGGAATGGAGCGATGAGCAGACCTTCCAGGCGGCCCGCGTCATCGTCGAGGCCGAGATGCAGCACGTCATCTACAAGGAGTGGCTGCCGATCCTGATCGGCCAGAATGCGCTCGACGCGTATGACGGCTATGACTCGAACGCCGATCCGCGCATTACCCACGAGTTCGCGACCGCAGCCTTCCGCCTCGGCCATACCTTGCTGCCGAGCGCGCTCGAGGCCGCCGGCGAGAAGGGTGACGACCAATCCATCCCGCTCGGCGACGCTTTTTTCCAGCCCCATCAACTCGCCCAGGTCGGCGGCGTCGAGTCGATGATCCGCGGCCTCGCCGGTCATATGGCGCAGGAGTTCGACGAGACGATCGTCGACGGTGTCCGCAATCAGATCTTCGTGCCGGGCTCCAAGGACCTCGCCTTCCTCAACATCATGCGCGGCCGCGATCACGGCATTCCGCCGTTGAATGATGTGCGGGAAGCGCTCGGGCTCGCCCGCTACGACAGCTTCGATGACATCTCGTCCAACCCGGCAGTCGTCGCCAAGTTCGTTGCGGCCTATGGCTCGATCGACAATGTCGACCTGTGGATCGGCGGCCTCGCCGAGGACAATGTCGGTGGCGCCATGGTTGGCGAGACCTTCCAGGCGATCCTTGCCTACCAGTTCCAGGTGCTGCGCGACGGCGACAAGTACTACTACGAGGAGCGCCTGAAGGATCTGCCCGACCTGCTGGCCGAGGTCGAGGGAACCTCACTCTCCGACATCATCAAGCGCACCAGTGGGATCGAGTACTTCCAGGACGACGCCTTCATCACCCACGAGCGCATGAGCGGCTCCAATACGGCCGACTTCATGCAGGGCAATGGCGGCGCGGACCTTGCGATCGGATGGGGCGGCGCCGACTACCTCTATGGCTATGCCGGCGATGACGACCTCTATGGCGGCAAGGGCGGCGACTACCTGAACGGCGGCGTCGGTCGGGACATGATGCATGGCGAGACCGGCAGCGACGAGCTGTGGGGCATGTCGGGCAACGATACGGTATCCGGCGACGCCGGCCGCGACACGGTCCTCGGCGGCGGCGGCGATGATCTGGTTTCCGGCGGACTCGGTCGCGACAGCGTGCGGGGCAACGGCGGCAACGACACGGTCGATGGCGGCGGGAGCTGCGACGAGCTCTGGGGTGGCCGGGGCCATGACGTCTTCGTCTATGGCGAGGGCTATCGCCGGGACACGATCCACGATTTCAACCTCGGTACCGACAAGATCGACCTGATCTCGGGCGAGGTCCAGAGCATGCGCGTGACCAGCGCCGGCGACCTGAGGATCGACCTCGGCGGCTCGGACGTGCTCGTCATCAAGGGGATCGGCTTCGTGCCGGCCGCCCACGACATCCTCCTTTGAGGACGGCGATCCGGTTGCACGTAAAGCTCCTCCCCTGAGCGCGTCACCGGATGGCAGAGGCGCCGACTGCGAGATCGCAGCGGCGCCTCTTTTCTCTGGAAAGGCAGATAGGCAATCTCAGCTCGGAGCGCGCCCGCGGACCGCGCCGGCCTGCTCGAGCCGTTCGATCTCCGCGCCCGAGAACCCGAGCTCGGCCATCACCTCCGCGGTATGCTCGCCGAGCGCTGGAGCGGGGCGGCTGAGCGAGGGGCCATCCTTCAGATAGCCGAAAGCGGCAACCGGGGATTTCAGCATCGCGCCCGTCTCCGGCACCTTCTCGGCCGGCTGGATGACGCCGCGCGAGGCAACCTGGGGATGCGCCAGCGTCTCGTGCATGCGCCGGACGCGCGCTGCCGGCACGCCGGCCTCGTTGAGCAGCGCTTCCCAGTGGTCGGCCGGCTTGGTCGCGAAGATCCCCGCCAGGATCTCGCCGTCGCGTGCCGCGAAGCGCTGCAACGCCTGGTGCAGTGTCAGGCCCTCGATCTCGCGGTCGAGCTCGGGGCGCCCGAGCGCACTCCAGAGCTTCCTGATCTGGCGCACGGTGAAAGCGCCGAGGACCAGCTGACCATCGGCCGTCTGGTAGCAGCTGTAGTGAGGCCGGTCGGGGTTGAAATTGCCGGCGGGAAGCGGCGTCTCGCCGAGCATCTGGGAATCCATCACCGTCGTCGTCATCAACATCAGCGCGGCATCCGCCATGGCGACGTCGATCTTCTGGCCCTCGCCCGTTCGCGAGCGCTGGAACAGGGCGGCGGCAATGGCAAAGGCTGCCTGCGAGCCGGTGCCGTAGTCGAGCACGGGCGGGCCGACGCGAAGCGGGCTGACCTCGCGCGAGCCGGTCGCCGCCATCAAACCGGAATAGGCCTGGATCACGTTGTCGTAGGCGACGTGGCCGGCCTTGGGGCCGGTATGGCCGAAGCCGGTCATCGAGCAGTAGACGAGGTCGGGCTTCAGCTTGGCAGCATCCTCGTAGCCGAGCCCAAAGGCATCGAGCACACCCTTGCGGTAGTTCTCGACCAGCACGTCGGCTCTGGCGACGAGCCGGCGCGCCACCTCGCGTCCGCCTTCACTGCGCAGGTCTAACGCCAGCGAGCGCTTGTTGCCGTTCTGGCAGATGAACTGGGTGCCGCGCCCCTGCGCCCCCATCGCAGCGCTGTGCCCCTCGGGGCGCATCATGTCGGGATCGTCGGGCGGCTCGATCTTGATCACGTCGGCGCCGAGCACGGCGAGCTGATAGGTGCAAAAGGGACCCGCCAGCACATGGGTGAAATCGACGACCTTGATGCCCGCGAATGGCTGCATGACGTGTCTCCGTCGGGTTCGGTTGCGCAATCAGAAAAACAGCGAACGGGCCGGCAGGCTACAGCCCGAACCGTGACCACAACAGCCTCGCCTCGACGGCCGAGATTGCATCCTCGGCCAAACTCGCGGGACCAGTCATGCCGAGCCGGCGCCGCAGCCAGCCACCCTCCGATGCGATCACCTTGAGGCGCACCTTCTCGCCATAGAGCTCGCGCATCTTTCCCCGCAACTCGGCGATGCCGTCGATCAGCCCCAACTCGACGGCGCGTTTGCCCGTCCAGATCTCACCGGTGAACAACGCGTCCGGCGGGCTGTAGAGCTTCCCGCCGCGGCGCTCGCGCACGAGTGCAACAAAGCCGTCATGCACCTCGCGCTGCAACGCCTTCAAGCGCGCGATCTCCTCGGGCTTCTCGGGCTGGAACGGGTCGAGCGCCATCTTGTGCTCGCCGGCGGTATAGACACGGCGGTCGACGCCATGGCGCTCGATCAGCCGGTCGAGGCC
>JANNSW010000541.1:0-7085 GCA_031403055.1 Hyphomicrobiaceae bacterium
GCCGCTTTCAGCCGGGATTCTATCCGGGGCCCGAGCTCACCCAGGAGCACGTGGCCGAGTGCATCAAGCGCCTGCGCTGCGACTATTGCGAGGGCAGCTTGCGCGACCGCATGGACAAGCTCGTGCCGCGTCCCGCTGGAGCGCGGATCGCCCATATCCGGGTGCCGGAGCCGCTCGACATCGGGCGGGCGCTGGGGCGGCGGCAGGAGCTGTCCGAGTCGGAGGTGGAAGCCCTGGTTGGGGAGCTGAGGCGGCGGATGCAGGCGGCACTCGACCGGCTGAATGCCGAGTTGGCGGGCGAAGGGTCGCGGATCGGGTTCGCAAATCCGTTGCAATAGCTGGGGCGGCGATGAATTTCGGTCGCCATCGGTGGTAGCCTGCCGGTGCTACTCATGCCGTGAACCCCGTTTGCTAGCACGGCCGTTACGTTGCTATTGACCAATTGGACGGAATCGTCACAATTCGCGCTATGGCCCTCAATTTCTTCCCACGCGCTGGACAGGTATTTGTTTGCGATTTTACCAGCTTTACCGAACCTGAGATGACAAAGAGACGGCCAGTCATTGTGATTTCTCCGCGCTTGCCCTATCGCAGCCAGATCGTGACAATTGTACCAATCAGCACCACAGCGCCAAAACACGACCTGCCATTCGTGGTTCGGCTTTCGCGAAACTACCATCCAACTGAAAGCGCTGATGTTCCAACTTGGGCAAAGTGCGATATGGTGACAAATTTGTCACTAACGCGACTCGCCGCCTTCAAAGTTGGCCGCCGCAAGTATACCTATCCCACTGTAGCTGCAGACGATTTGCTCGCTGTGCGGGAAGGGGTTATCCACGGACTTGGTTTTGGGCACTTGCTAAATCGTCAAGAGTCAACTAAATAAGTGATGTACCCCGGTCATCGGGCTCTAAGACCTAGCTTGCTAGGCAGGCTGCCCGTCGAGCGATGACAAGCTTTGGGCAGTCTATACATCGCTTGTCCAAAGCCCCGCAGCGATGCGGGGCTTTGCCTGTGCTGGTGTTGAAGAGAAATTGAGCGCACACCAATCCACTTCCGGCGCCAGGCTGTCCTCACCAGCGGCGGCGCGGCCTGGGTGCTCCGGCTGCGAAATCGAAAGCGTCCCGCATGTGGCGCGGCAGCTTGCCGGGCGCGAGCAGGATGACGTCGAAGCTCGGGCCGTCGGTGGTCGAGGCAACATTGGGGCGTCCCTTCAGCCACCATTCGGCGGCGCGCATCACCCGCTCCTGCTGACGCCGCGTGATGCTCTCGGCCGCCTCGTCGAGTGTGGGGCGGCGCTTCACCTCGACGAAAGCGAGCCGCCGGCCGCGGCGCGCCACGATGTCGATCTCGCCGACCGGCGAGCGATAGCGGCGCTGCAGGATCAGATAGCCCTTGGCGATCAACAGCGCGACGGCAACCAGCTCGGAGGTGAGACCCAGCCGGTAGCGCTCGCCCTGGGCGACCGGCCGGCCGCGGTGCTGCTCGCCGAGCCTTCTCATGAGGCGCTTCCACCCTCGCTCTTGATGGCGACCGCCAGATCATAGGCGCGCTTCTTGGGCACGCCGAGCCGCTCGGCCACGTCGCGTGCGGCGTCCCGCAGGCTCGAGCCCTGCAGTGCCAGCCGCAGTGCGGTCCGGATCGCTGCATCGTCGATCAGGGCCGGCGCGGCGGGCGGGCCGATCAGCAACACGCATTCGCCACGTGGCGGATCGGCAATCGCAGACGCCGCCAACTCGGCGAGGCTGCCGTGGCGAAGCTCCTCGTGGAGCTTGGTCAGCTCGCGGGCGAGTGCAGCCCGCCGGTTGCCCAGCATCCCCGCCAGCTCGGCGAAGGTCTCGGCGACACGGCCAGGCGCCTCGAACAGCACAATGGTGCCGGGCAGGCCGGCGATTGCCGTGATCCGCTCACGGCGCGCGGATTGCTTCGCCGGCAGGAAACCCGCGAACACGAAGCAATCGGTCGGCAGGCCGGCGCAGGTCAGGGCGGCGAGCACGGCCGAGGGTCCAGGCAGGCTCGTCACGCGATGGCCAGCGTCGAGAACGTCGCGCACGAGCTTGTAGCCGGGATCGGAGACGAGCGGCGTGCCGGCGTCCGAGATGAGCGCAACCGACCGGCCGGCCGCCAGCAATCCCAGGATGTGCGGCCGCTCCCGCTCGGCGTTGTGGTCGTGGTAGGAGCTGAGTGTGCGGTCGATACCGTAGCGGTCGAGCAGGCGGCGGCTGTGGCGGGTGTCCTCGGCGTAGACGAAGTCGGCACGGGCGAGGACGGCGAGGCCCCGCAGCGTCACGTCGGCGAGATTGCCGATCGGGGTCGAGACCAGGTGCAGGCCCGCTTCGAGCGGCCGGCCTAGCTGCCCGGCGAGCATTTCGCCGGCGCGCCGAATGAGGAGCGGAGTTGCGTCCTCGGATCCGGTGTCGGCCATGGTCATTGGTGCGCTCCCAGCGGCGCCCGGTCGCGCGGCGGATATGCTCTTTTGGCTGAATACTCTTGTCATGGCGGCCGAATCAATCTGTTATCGCAGGCGTGCTCGATTCCAAGTGGCGTCATTCTGTCTGCCCGCAATGCGATTGCAAGGGCAAGGGCCCAGTGCGGGCAGGAAACCCACTTCGGACGGATCGCATGAGCGACGACACGAACCAACGATCAGCCGGCCAGCCGACCCGACGCGCGTTTCTCGCATGCGGGGCCGCGGCCATTCTATCGGGCTGCGCGACATCCAATCCATCGGCAACGCCCGGTCAGGCCTTCGTGAGCGAAGGCGTTGCGGGCCAGACGGCAGCACGGGGGGTGGTCGAGCCGGTCCGGATCGCGCTGCTGCTGCCTTCGTCACGCAATGGCGGGACAGCCAGCGTTGCTGCCGATCTCGAGGCGGCAGCCGAGCTCGCCATCATCGAGGTCAACGAGCCCAGCCTGAGGCTCGTCAAGAAGGACACGGGCGGATCGCCCGAAGGCGCGGCCCAAGCGGCCGAGGCTGCGATCGCGGATGGTGCGGAGCTGATACTGGGGCCCTTGTTTGCGGGCGAGGTGGCGGCCGTCGCCCCAATTGCCCGCAAGGCTGGCGTGCCGGTCGTTGCTTTCTCGAGCGACCGCAAGGTTGCAGGTCAGGGCGCCTATCTGTTGAGCTTTCTGGCGGGTGACGACGTACCCCGGATCATCGGTTATGCGGCGGCGGCGGGATTGCGCCGGATTGCAGCGCTGATTCCGCACAGCGACTACGGCCATGTGGTGAAAGCGAGCCTGGAAGCCTCGATTGCCCCGGCCGGTGCCAGCCTGGTCGGGATCGAGCGCTATCCACTCGATGCCGATGGCATGATCGAGCCGATGAAGCGCATCAAGAGCCGGATCGACAAGGGTAAGATCGACGCCCTGCTGGTGCCGGGCGGAGCCGATACGCTGCCGATGCTCGGCGCCATGCTGACCTATCACGGCATCGATCCGAGCAGGATCAAGCTGCTCGGGACAGGAGGCTGGGACATTCCCAATGCCGGGCAGGAGAAGGCGTTGCAGGGGGCTTGGTTTCCGGCGGCGGAGCCTTCCGGCTGGCGCGGCTTCTCCGCGCGCTTCATGCAACTGCATGGGCGCATGCCGGCCCGGATCGCGAGCCTTGGGTATGATGCGGTCAGCCTGGCGGCGGCCCTTGCAGGCAGCCCGCGTGGCGAGCGTTATGCCGCTGCCAATCTCACCCGGCCGAGCGGCTTTGCCGGCATCGACGGGTTGTTCCGGCTGCGTGCCGACGGCAGCAGCGAGCGCGGGCTCGCCGTGCTCGAGGTGCAAGCCCAAGGCGCCCGCGTGATCGAAGCGGCGCCAAGCACCTTCGGCGCGGCCGGGTTCTGAGGGCGGTTTTCGGGTCAAGTCATCGCGCTGTGCGGTGCCGGGCGCTGCCTGGGCAGCAGCCGACGAGCGCGCAGAGCCTGCCCAGCCAATGGCCGTGCTTTCCATGGTAGGGTCGTGGGCACGCGTCGATAGGTGCGAGCGCTGACAAGTGGTAAGGACCTATTCGATCGGCGCCAAGGGACGAGCCTGGCTCGACCATGGACATCTGGCCGGGCGCTGCGATCAGCCAGCGGGAAAGAGATCGATGCCTGCCACGCCCGAGACGGATTATGCGCGCGGCATCGGCCTGCTGCTGGTCGCGACGCTGGGCTGGAGCCTGTCGGGCATCTTCGTGCGGCTGTTGCCGGAGCTCGATGGCTGGCAGATCAATTGCTGGCGCGGCATTGCAACCGCAGTCACGCTTTCCGCCTTCCTGCTGATGGTTCATGGCCGCAATACCATTGCCCATGTGCGCAGCGTGCCGTGGCAGGCGATGGTCATCTATGCCGCCTTCTTCATGCTCGGCTCGACGCTCTATGTGACCTCGCTCACGCTCGCCAGCACGGCCACGGTTGCGGCAATCGGGGCGATGGCGCCGATCGTCACCGCGATTCTCGGCTTCGTGCTGATCGGGGAGCGTCCGGGCCTTGCCACCTGGATTGCGGCGGTGATCGCGGTTGCGGGCGTCGCCATCATTTTTCGCGATGGACTCGTTGCCGGCCATTGGCTGGGTGTGGTCGCGGCGATCACAACCAACATCATCTTCTCGCTCCAACTCATTCTGCTGCGGCGCTATCGCGGTGTCGATATGACGCCAGCCGTCGTGCTCGGCGGCATCGCGACTTTCCTGGTCGGCGGATTGATCGGCAATGGCCTCGTCATTCCAGAAGGCACGCTGGGTCTGGTGCTGGTGATGGGTGTCGTTCAGCTCGCGCTGCCGGCGATCCTGTTCGTGCGCGGGGCCCGCAGCGTGCCGGCCGTTACCATCAGTCTGGTGGTGCTGTTCGAAGCGGTGCTCAATCCGCTGTGGACCTATATCGGAGTGGGCGAGGTGCCCAGTGCGGACGCCATGATCGGCTGCGCCATCATCATCTCGGCCGTGTTGATGAGCGTCATCGCCGGCGCGCGCATCGCGCGCTCGGTCAACCAGGCGGCCCAGCCAGCCGATGGCGGCCAGGCGTCGGTTCCGGCCGCAGCCGGCGATCAACCGCGGTAGACGACCTTGAAACGCTCGCAAACGAGCGGCATCTCGAGGGAAGGCGTGCGGCCGAGCCGCGCGGCCAGCTCACGGTAGATGTCCCAACAGGCCGCGCGCCAGCTCTCGAGCTGGCCGCCGAACTCGCCATAGTCCGCCGCGAACGCCGGATCGATCGCCTGGAACGGGAGCGTGCGGACCTCGGTCGTCTCGATCACGGCGGCGGGCAGGCCCAGTCCGGCCTCGAGGATGCTGAGCGCTCCGACGCCAGGCGGGCGGCGGCCGTCCGCCTCGTACTCCCACAACAGCGCACTGGTTGCGGTCTTGTGGCCGGCGAGGATCAATTGGGCGCCGTTGGAGGCGCTTTCGGGCGTGTTGCCGATCGAGAAGGTCTCGTAGAAGCAGGCCTGAGCGATCTCAGGATCGTCGAGGGTCGCCAGATACTGCGACCAGAAAGCGAGTGCGGACTGGATCGATTCCATGACAGCGCTCCCCTGTTCGTTTGTGGCTCCGAAGGAGGCCGTTCCTAGGGCTGAAATTTGCTCCGCTGATGACCGTATTTCCACAATCAATTTCCAGCAAGCCAACTTCTGTTGCTAGCGTTGCACCAAGCTGGCGGGTCGGGCTTGCGACATCGATCGCCAGCGTCCGCTGTGGGAGGAACGAATGGCTCGCGATACCAAGGATATGGTGCATATCACCAAATGGCACAATGGTGATAGGCGCTGGTCGCCCTTTTCCGACAAGGAGATGAAAGGGCGCCAGAAAAAGCTCCGCAAGCACATGGCCGAGAACCGCATCGATGCGGTGGTCTTCACCTCCTACCAGAACATCTGCTACTACTCCGGCTGGCTCTACTGCTATTTCGGGCGCAAGTATGCCATGGTGGTGACCGAGAAGGACGCGACCACCGTCTCCGCCGGCATCGATGGCGGTCAGCCCTACCGGCGCAGCTTCTCCGACAACCTGACCTACACCGACTGGCGCAAGGACAACTATTTCCGCGCGCTGCAGCAATTGACCAAGGGGGTGAAACGCGTCGGCATCGAGTTCGACCACGTCAATCTCGACTTCAAGCAGCAGATCGAGGCTGCGCTGCCGGGCGTCGAGCTGGTCGATATCGCGCAAGGCGCGATGTGGATGCGCACGATCAAGAGCGCGGAGGAGCATACCCTCATCAAGGAAGGCGCGCGGCTCTGCGACGTGGGCGGCTGGGCACTGGTCGGCGCGGTTGCGGCCGGCGTGCCCGAGCACGAGGTGGCGATGGCCTCGACCAACGCCATGATCCGCGAGACGGCCAAGTCGTTTCCCTTCGTCGAGCTGATGGACACCTGGACCTGGTTCCAGTCGGGGATCGAGACCGATGGCGCACACAATCCGGTGACGAACAAGAAGGTCAAGAAGGGCGACATCCTCTCGCTCAATTGCTTCCCGATGATCTGGGGCTACTACACCGCGCTCGAGCGGACGCTGTTCTGCGAGAGCGCGACCGACGTGCACCTCGACCTGTGGGAGAAGAACTGCGCCGTGCACCGCCGCGGCCTCGAGCTGATCAAGCCCGGTGCCAAGTGCTCCGAGATCGCGCTCGAATTGAACGAGATGTACCGCGAGTGGGATCTGCTCAAATACCGCTCATTTGGCTACGGCCACTCGTTTGGCGTGCTTTGCCACTATTATGGGCGCGAGGCGGGCGTGGAGCTGCGCGAGGACGTGGATACCGTGCTGCAGCCCGGCATGGTCGTCTCCATGGAGCCGATGATCATGCTGCCGGAAGGTGTGCCCGGCGCCGGCGGCTATCGCGAGCACGACATCCTGATCGTGGGCGAGAAGGGCGCCGAGAACATCACCAAGTTCCCGTTCGGGCCCGAGCACAACATCATCCCCAAGGGCGGCAAACCGACGCCCGGCCGCCAACCGAGGTCGTTTTATGGGGATGCGCTGAAGGCTTGGAAGACAGCGGAGAAGGGGTAGGTAGGGTCAAGCGCAGCGCGACCCAACACTCACGGGCGGTGCCAGCTACGCTGGGTCGCGCCAAGGGGCTTGACCCAACCTACTTCGGGTCGGCCAGCTTCCG
>JANNSW010000542.1:0-12987 GCA_031403055.1 Hyphomicrobiaceae bacterium
TCGATCAGCTCCGGATTTCCCGCCAAGCGTGCGCTCCTTCTGTCACGACCCCGCGGCGGCTGCTGGTGGGCCCGGCAGGACTTGAACCTGCAACCAGACGGTTATGAGCCGTCGGCTCTGACCAATTGAGCTACAGGCCCATGCGCAGCATTGCAGCGATGACGTCCCTATAGCAGAATTCGGCCGCGCGAAAGGGCGCCGACTGCCCATTGGCATCAATCGGCCGCAATCGCGAGGACGGGATGGATGCCCGACGATGCATCTTCGTACCGTCCAGAGGACAAGGCCCTTCATGTCGCGTTCGACCCTCATTGCAATCGCGCTCGCCCTTGCGGCGATCGTCAATGGAGCACTGCCGGCCATGGCCCAGGACCCGAAACGCCAGGAACGCACGATCACGCTGTCGGCGACAGGCTCGGCCTCGGCGGTTCCCGATTTCGCGACCATCATGGTCGGGGTCATGACCGAGGGCGATACCGCCAACGTCGCGCTCGCCGCCAACACCAAGGCGATGCGCCAGGTGGTCGACACGCTGAAATCGCGCGGGCTCGCGTCAAAAGACCTGCAGACATCGGATTTCTCGGTGCAGCCACGCTACGAGTACAAGCAGGACGGGACGCCGCCGAAAATCAACGGCTATCAGGTGATGAACACGCTGCACATCCGCGTGCGGGCGCTGGAGACGCTGGGCGAGATCCTGGACGAGGTGGTGCAGGTCGGATCGAACCAGATCAACGGTATCCAGTTCGGCGTGACGAAAGCGGACGAGCTCACGGATGCGGCGCGGCGCGAGGCCGTGACCAAGGCCACCAGGCGGGCGAAGCTCTATACGGAGGCCGCCGGCGTCACGCTCGGCCCGGTGCTGCGGATCGAGGAGCAGGCCTTCAACTCCGGCCCGCGACCGCTCATGGCCACCAAGGCCATCGCAGCGGAATCGGCCGTGCCGATCGAGGCGGGCGAGCAGTCGCTCGAGATCGCTGTCACCATGACATGGACGATCGAATAGGTTGCTCGATCAAATTGGCGACAGGCACCGAATTCAATCCCCGAATGCCTCGAGGCATGGCGATTCCTGGTAGTTCAGTGCCTGTCACCGATTTTCCTGCGGAGGCGACCCTCGCGCCGGCCTCTTGTCATCGGCGCGGCTCATGCTCCACAGTCCGGGGGTAATCCCACGATCCGAGCGGAGCCCCTCCCATGAGCAAAGCGCCTGACGCCGTCATCATTTCCTGCGCCATCACCGGCTCGGTGCACACGCCCTCGATGAGCGAGCATCTGCCGGTCACGCCTGAGCAGATCGCGGCCTCTGCGATCGGCGCGGCGGAAGCCGGCGCCGCCATCCTGCACCTGCATGCCCGCGTGCCCGAGACCGGCCGGCCGACCCCCTCGCCCGAGGTCTATCGCGCGTTCGTGCCGGGTATCGCCAAGAAGACCGACGCGGTCATCAACATCACCACCGGCGGCGGCGCCGGCATGAGCCTCGACGAGCGCACCGAAGGCGCCCGCAACCTGGAGCCGGAATTGTGCTCGCTCAACATGGGGACGATGAATTTCGGTCTCTTTCCGATGACGGAAAAACCGCGCAACTGGCGCCACGACTGGGAGCTGCAGCACCTCAACAACAGTCGCGATTTCGTGTTCAAGAACACGTTCCGCGACATCGAGTGGATCGTGGCTGAGATGGGTGAGAAGCGCGGCGCCCGCTTCGAGTTCGAATGCTACGATGCGAGCCACATCTACACGCTCGCTCATTTCCTCAGCAAGGGCGTGGTCAAGGCGCCGCTGTTCGTCCAGTTCGTGCTGGGCATTCTGGGCGGCATCGGCGCGGAGCCCGAGAACCTGATGTTCATGAAACAGACCGCCGACAAACTGCTCGGCGATAACTATACCTTCTCGGTCGCGGCAGCCGGCCGTGCCCAGCTGCCCCTCGTTACCATGTCGGCGATCCTTGGCGGACATGTCCGGGTCGGGCTCGAGGACAACCTCTACATGGGCAAGGGCCAGCTCGCGACCTCCAATGCCGAGCAGGTCGCGCGCGTCCGCCAGATCGTCGAGGCGCTCTCGCTCAAAGTCGCGACGCCTGCCGAAGCACGCAAGATGCTGGGTCTGAAGGGGCGCAAGGCGACGAAGTTCTGAGGGCCTGGCATGATCCCCGTCATTCGCCCCGCGCGGCTGGAGGACTGCGACGCGGTCGCCGTCATGGTGCGGGAGCTCGCCCGCGATACCGGGGCCGATGTCGTGCCGAAGGCGAGCGGGCCGGAGCTCGCCGCCAATCTGTTCGGCCCGGCTCCGCTGTTGCGGCTGCAGGTGGCTGAGGCGGCGGCGGAGCTTGTCGGCTATTGCCTGTCGCTGCAGCTCTTCTCGACCTGGCGCAATTGCCGTGGCCTTTATGTGGTCGACCTCTATGTGAAGCCAATCGCCCGCTCGCAGGGTCTGGGTCTCGCGTTGCTGGCATGTGCGGCCCGCGAGGGGCTCGCGAGCGGCGCCGGCTTCATCCGCCTCGATGTCGAGCGCGGCAACACCGGCGCCGAGCGCTTCTATCAGCGGCTCGGTTTCCGGCGGAAGGACAACGAGGTTCACTACTCCCTCGATCACGAGCCGATGCAGGCGCTCGCCCACCGGAAGGATTGACAATGACCGATGCCCGCAAGCCCAACCGGTTCGAGGCTCATGACGCGGGCGCGCTCGCAGCCGCCCGCAAGCTGATCGATGCCTGCGCCGAGCCGGTCGAGATCGGCCGGCTGGTGGAGGCCGCCGTCAAGCGCAACGCCGACTGGCGGGGCGAGGAGTGCATCAACCTGCTCGCGCCGGAAGCACCCACCTCCCCTGCCGTACGAGCGCTGCTCGCATCCGAGATCGGCACGCGTGCGGCCGAGGGGCACATCGGCCCCGTCAACCGCTGGTTTGCGGGCACCCGCCACATCGACGAGGTTGAAGCACTGTGCGTCGAGCTGATGAAGCAGTACTGGCGCTGCAATTACGCCGACCACCGCATGTGCGCCTCCATGATCGGCAATGCTGTCGTCTATACCGCCCTCTCCAAGCCGGGCGACATCGTCATGACCGCGCCGCAGCCGACCGGCGGCCATTCCTCAAACCGCGATGACGGGCCGGCGGGCGCCATGGGCCGCAAGGTCGTCGACATCCCGATGGACCCCCATGAGCTGGTGGTCGATGTCGACGCGTTCGCGACGGTTGCGCGGGCGACGCGCACGCCGCTGGTCGCGCTCGGGCTCTCGATGACACTGTTTCCCCAGCCGGTGCGCGAGATGAAAGCCGTGATTGCCGATTGGGGCGGGCGCTTTTACTTCGATGCCGCGCATCAGTTGGGCCTGATTGGCGGCGGGGAGTTCCAGGATCCGTTGCGCGAGGGCGCCGACATCATGACGGGCTCGGCGGGAAAGACCTTTTCCGGTCCGCAGTCCGGCATCATCGTCTGGGACGATCCTGATCTCACTATCCCTGTCACGACCGCCGTGTTTCCGGTCTGGGCAGCGACCCATCAGGTCAACCGGGTGGCGGCGCTGGCGATGGCAACGGCCGAGGCGATCGCCTTCGGCCGCGAGTTCATGGGGCAGATCGTGCGCAATGCAAAGGCGCTGGCAAAAGCCCTCGACGAGCGGGGCGTCCCCATGCTGTGCGCCCACAAGGGCTACACGACGACGCAGCAGGCGATCGCGGACGTGCGGAAATTCGGTCGCGGCCTCGACAACGCGCAAAAGCTCGAGCGCGCCAACATCATCGTCAACAAGAACCTGATCCCGACCGACAAGCCCGGGGACTGGAGCTTTCCGGGCGGGCTCCGCATCGGCACGATCGAGGTCACGCGCTACGGCATGGGCGAGCGCGAGATGGGCGCGATCGCCGACCTGATCGCCCGCGTGGTCGTCAAGGGGGAGAAGCCCGAGACGGTCAGGTCCGAGGCGGTCGCGCTGCGCCGCAGCTTCCCGACGCTCTACTATTGCTTCGAGAACGGGCTGCCGCCGGGGTAAAGCCCCTCATCAAGTGGGCGACCCGCAGGTCGCCCCTCACGGGCATCAGTTGCGGCCGCCGCTTCCTTCGAGCTGCTCCACCTCGAGGCGCAACTGCTCCTTCTCGGCGGCGCTGACGAACACCGTCCCGTCGAACAGGTTGCGTGGCATGATCGTGATGCCCGTCCCGTACATGGCGAGCGCGAGGCCCGACCAGCCCTCTCCCGGGCAGCCATAGGCGTCCTTAGCGCCAACGCACACGCCGTCCTCGTTGCGGTGCACATGCAGGATGGGCGAGTTCATCCAGATCGCGACGTCCTGGCCGTCGGTGCTCTCGCGGTTGACATAGGTCTTCACGCGGTCGGCAGTGATCTCGCGGCTCTTGCTCTGGACGACCCAGAAGTCCTTGTCCGAGAAATCCTCCTGGGCATCGTTGCTGACGTGCCGGACCTGGCCCTTCTCAGCGCCCGAGACGACGATCTCCGTCTTCGAGCCGACCGCGTTCTTCAGGTTCTTGTCCGAGACGACGAGTGCGGTGAACTCCCGCGGGTTCCACTCGACTCCCGTCTCGCGGCGCAGCGGCTCGCGCAGCACGCGCGCCTTGGGCTCGACACTGCCTGAGCGCTCCTCGTAGCGCTCGAGGGCGACCGAATCGTCCTTGCCGCCGTTCAGGTCCACATCGATCCGCCAGATGGCCGTGTGCAGGTGGGCGACGAACTGCATGCTGCTGAGGTTCGTGGCCGTGGCAGCCGCCCGGAGGTTGATGCGACCGTCGTCGAGGAAGCGGTACTCGACGATGTAGTCGTAGTTCACGGCGTTGAGGGACGCCCAGATCATCAGCTCGTGCCCGCGCCGTCCGATGCTGAGCTTGCGCCACAGGAGGTCCCGGTCACCGATCTCGTAGCCGATGTCGAAGTCGAGCGGCCGCGTGCCGCCGGCACCCGTCGAGCGGTACTCGATCTGCCCGCCGCAAGGGCTCAGCTCGTTGGTCGAGATCTTGTTGAGGCCCTCCTGTGCGCCGCCACGATATTTCTGCCAGTAATCGCGCATGTCCCAGAAGGTTGACCGGGCGTTGGGATCCTGGGCCGCGCCGCTCGACGCATAAGGCACATAGACATCCATGAGGCCCGACAGGCCGAGGATCTTGACCCACTTCCCCTTCTTCGGACTGAAATAGGCCTGCCGAATGTAGAGCCCGCGCCCGCCCTTGACCGAGTAGCCGACGAGCCAAGCCGTGCGGTCGCCGCCTTGGTTCGGGAACTCCTGGTAGAAGTGCCAGTCGGCAAGGTCGGCGCCGGCGCTCTGCAGTTGCTGGCGGTCGGCGGCGGGGATCGCCGAGCGGGCGAGGCAATGGGCGGATGCTTCCCTGCCCGGCAGGAAGGCGAGCACAAGTGCCATTGCGAGTAGCCGCGCGCGCCAGGACATGCTCCCCCTCCCCCGTTCGTCGTCCTAGGCAGACATTCCTGGCTTCGCCAACGAAGGCCTGCTTCGGTTCTCTTGCTTGAGCAGGATTTTTCCCGGAAACCGCGAAGGCACTTTTCGGAAATCCTGCTTAGGCCTTGCGCCTCAGCGCGAGGCCGGAACTACCCTGCGACGCACGAGATCGACGATGCGCGTGGCAACGATGGCGCCGCCCCGCTCGATCCTCACCTTGGCGGCGCGCACCGACTTGAACGGCTTCGGATTGACCGCTGCCGAGACGACGCCATGGTCGCCGAGCTTGACATTGCCGAGCTCGGCCTCGAGCGTCCCGTCCTCGGCAAGGATCGCACGGACGAGCGCCTCCTCCTCGGAGCTGAGCGGCGGCACGAGCCCCTTGCGGCTCTCGCGCGTCGCCTCGATTTTGACGGCCTTCGTGACGTTGACGACGACCTCAGACGTTGCTCCGTTCGCATAACTGAAGGTCTCGACGAGCGCGAACTGGTCGCCGCTCTCGTCATACTTCTCGAGCCTCGTCACGCGCGTAACGACCTCCTTCAGCTTCGGCAGGCGGTCGAGGACGCGCTCATTGCGGGCAAACGCCGCCGTGACGTCGGAGGGCGATAGGCTCTGGGCGGATTCGAGCTGCGGCGCCGACGAAACGACGAGTGCCGCGGCACCCGCCTCCTCGGCGGGAGCAAGCTCGGGGTCGCTGCCCGGAGCAGTTGTGTCCTGGGCGAGGGCTGCTGTCGCGAGGAGGATCGAGAGGCAGAGGATTGGAAGTCGCATGGCCGTTACTCATTCCGACATTGCAGGAGACTTCATGCGGCCCGTTTGCGACCAAGATAAGGTAAGGCCGGGGAAAGCACAAGCATCGCTACGCCATGTGCTCCCGAGCCCATACACTGCCACGGCAGCTTTCCCTCCATAGGGAGCATGGTCGGTGCCCGGCTGGACCGGCAGACCTGGGCCCGGAGCGGCAAGCGATGGCGGATTGGGCAATGACACGATCCGCGGCGGCTACGGCAATGATCTGGTTCTCGCAGGCTCCGGCGAAGACCTGATCGCGCCAGACGCTCCAGCGCCCGCTCGACCGAGTCCGTCGCCCCGTTTGTCTTCGACCGGCAAACTCACAATCTCTACATCGATGCGAACGGCATCGGCAGCGCTCACGGGCTCGTCCGCATGCTCGTACTCGAAGGCGTGGACGAGCTTGCGGTCAGCGCCTTCCTGCTCGTGTGACAGAAGTCAGGTGCCAGGCACCGGTTCCGGGAACCCTCAGCCCCCGAGCTTCACCTCGTCCCAGATCTTGATCATCTTCTCGCGCCGCTCGGGCTCGATCTCGCCCTGGAAGCGCGTGCCCTCGATGAACTTGTTGACGTCGCCGGTGATGCCGAGCTCCTTGGCGAGCGCGGAGGTGGAAAGCTTGTAGCTCTCGGCGTTCGCGTGGCCATAACCCCAGTCGTCGATCAGCACCTTGCCGACCTCGGGCGCGAGGATCGCGTTCAGATAATCATAGGCCTGTTGCTCGTCGCCGCCCCCGCCGACATTGAGCGCGAGGCCGCACGCCCAGCTCGACAGCCCTTCCTCGGGGAACATGAACTTGACCGGCTCGCCCTGGCCCTTCAGCGTGAAGTAGGTATCGTTCCAGCACCAGGCGGCGATCACCTCCTTGCTGACCAACGCCTGCTGCAGCTGGGCCGGATCGGACCAATAGAAGCGCACCTGCTTGTTGAGCGCACGCAGCACCTCGGCGCAGGCTGCCATTTCCTGGTCGGAAAGCGCGAGGTGGCTCTTCAACCCGACGACGCCGGCCGCGAAGCAGAACACCTCGTCGACCGAGTCGAGGATCGACACGCGGCCCTTCACTCCTTCGTCGAGCAAGGCCTTGTAGGTCGGCTTCGGGTTGGGCAGCTCGTCCTCGCGATAGACGATTGTGGAGTTGCCCCAGTCCATCGGCACCAGCCAGTACTTGCCCTCGAACTGGATGCCCTGGAAGGCGAGCATGGCGGGCGGGATGTCCTTCCAGCGCGGGATCCGGCTGGTGTCGATCGGCTTGATCAGGCCGGCATCGCGCCAGCGCCGGATCGACAGGGTGCAAGGATGGGAGATATCGACCTTGAAGCCCGATTTCAGCTTCTGGAAGGCTTCCTCCTCCTCCGAGTAGAGCGAGAAGCCGGGCGAGCCGCCGTATTTGGCGGTGAACTCGGGGTGCAGGTTCTCGGCCTCGTAGCCTGACCACTCGAATACCGTGAGGTTGGGTGCGGCGGCCGCGCGGCTGCCCATCATCGGCAGCGTCACGACGCTCAAACCGGCGGCGGCTGCAAGCTGGTTGAAATGCCGCCTAGAAAGGCCACGGCTCTTGCTCGGATGCTCTCTGCTGGTCATCGGACGTGCTCCCTGTGTCTGCGCTTCGTCGGGCTGGTGCAACCCGATCCTGCCCGCCGCCGCGGGCGGCCCTCATTCGTGTCGATCCAGCTCTCCGCACCACCGGAGCCGGTTAGCGACCCATACCTCGTGCACCGAGTTTTGCACGCTGTCCGAGCGCACGCCAGTCACTTCGTCATGACGATGCCGCGGCGCGCTGCAGCTGCCGGATCAGAGGCGAGGCGCAGCAGCCGCAGCCACCTGATCTGGCGTGCTCGGATGCCGCCCTTGCAGTCGCATGGCGCGGCCGGAGCGATGCGTCCGGCGGCCTGCGCAACATCCGCCACCGCCGGGCGCCGGTCGGCATCGCCGATGGCGAGCGTCAGCCCGAGTGCGATGATCAATGCCCGCCCTGTTCGGCTCCGTGTCATCCGATCCACCTGTCCACGCCCCGCTTCAGCACCTGGGCGGCGATGATCTCGCGCTGGATCTCGCTCGCCCCCTCCCAGATGCGATTGACCCTCACCTCGCGGTAGAGCCGCTCCGCCACGTTCTCGCGCATGTAACCGCGTCCGCCGAGGATCTGAACGGCGCGATCCGCGACCTGCCCGGCCGTTTCGGCGCCGTCGCCCCTGCGGCTGCCCGGCTCTGGGTGACAGCGATTGCGCTCGGGCGGATCCTCTGCGAGATCGATATCAATCCCCTGATCGTAATGCCGGAGGGGTGCGTCGCTGTCGACCCCCTCGTTGTGCCGCAAGGAGACACCGCTTGACCGCAATCGAACGCGCCTCGGGCGAGCATGGCGGCTCGGCGCTGATCGCCGTCTTCGCCAGCGTCACGGCAACCGGCATCGCCTGGGGCACGCTGATGCCGCTGCTGACCGTGCTGATGGAGCGCGACGGCGTCCCGGCGACGCTGATCGGCCTCAACTCGGCGATGCCGGTCCTGGCCGTGATGTTGACGGCCCGGCTGATGCCGTGGATCAGCCGGCGCATCGGCATCGCGCCCGCCCTGTTCGGCGGGGTCGGCGTGATCACCGCTGGCATCCTCGCCATGGCGGTCTGGCGCTCCTACGAGGCCTGGCTGCTCATCCGGTTCGTGATCGGCCTCGCCGGCGCGATCCACTGGATCCTCTCGGAGACCTGGATCAACACGCTGTCGCCGCCCGGACGGCGCGGCCTTTATGTCGGGCTCTATGGCGCCTTGTTCATGGGCGGCTTCGCGATCGGCCCGATCGGCTTGACGATCATCCCGATCGAGGGTGTGCTGCCGTTCGCGCTGGTTGCGGCCGGGGTGCTGATATCGGGCATTCCGCTCTTCCTGCTCCGCCACCGGTTGCCCAAGCTCGACGACCGGCCGCATCGATCGAGCCTGGCGCCACTGCTGGCCGCGCCGACCGTGTTTCTGGCCGTCCTGACGGCGGGCCTCGCGGACGGGGCCTTGTGGGCGCTGCTGACGGTCTATGGGATCGACAAGGGTATCGGCGAGAGCGGGGCGCTGCACCTGCTCGCCGCCTTGAACATCGGCACCGTGCTGCTGCAGATCCCAATCGGCTGGGTCGCCGACCGGGTCGGCGCACGCACGGTACTGATCGTCTGCGGCGCTGCAGGAATGGCAGGCGGCCTGCTGCTGCCGCTCGCCATGGCCGGCCAGTCGGTGTTGCTGCTGTGGGCGCTCGCGTTTGTCTGGGGTGCCCTGCTCGCCTCGCTCTACACGGTCGCCCTGGTCGAGCTCGGCCGCCGCTTCGAAGGTGCCGCACTTGCCGAGGCGAACGGGTTGTTCGTCTCGGGCTACAGCCTCGGCGGACTCGCCGGTCCGTTGGTTGCCGGCGCGTTGATGGACCGCGGCGGCCCCGACAGGCTGCCGCAGTTCGTGGTCGTGGTCACCGGCCTCTTCCTGGTCGTCGCGATCGTGCGGACGCTGCAGCGCGCGCGCCTGAGGCCGGGGCGGCAGCGGCCGGACGCTATTCGGCCGCCCGCCGTGCGCCGGGGCGAAGGTGATCCGGTGGCTCGGCCAGCCGCGTCTCGGGGATCGCCTGGCGGATGCGATTGTGGAAGTCGGTGATCGCGACCTCCAGATCCGAGAGCGGGCCCGGGCGATAGCCATGCGAGCCCAATCCCTGCTGGACCCGCTCACACAACTCGCGATCCTCCGCGCTCACCTGGCGATTGATGCGCAGGTTGAGATAGCGCAGGATCTTCGCCTCCCGCCGCTCGTCGCGCGGCTTGAACACGGGGTAGCGCACGAAGCAGGTCTCGGCCGTGCGCGGCAGGATCTGAAATACGTCCATCGAGTCGGGATAGACGTCGATGCCGATATTGGGCGGCATGGTTGCGAACAGCCAGGTCCGGCGGGTCTTGGGCTCGAGATCGGTCAGCACCTGGGGCGCGAGCTGCTGATAGTTGCGCTCGGTCCAATTGGTCGAGAGCTCGGACTTATGCACCGCATCGCTGATGGCGACGCCATGCGCATTCATCTGCCCCTGAGCATCGTAGTCGAGCATGCGCTCGTAGCCGGGATGCCCGATCGGCACGTGGTAGTTTTCCAGGTTGTTGTCGATCGCCGTCTTCCAGTTGCAGCGCCAGACTTCAGTCTGGATGCCGACCTCGGCCAGCTGCAGCTGCTCGATGTGGTAGGGCTCGAGCAAGGCCCGGAAAGGTCCCCACATCTCGGCGACGCTCGGTCCGCCATTGCCGGCGACCCGCACGAACACGAGGCCGGAGAAGACCTCGAGCTCGACCTCGGCGAGGCTGTGGTCGGCCAGATCGAGGCCCGGGAAGGTGCGCTTGGCCGGCAGCGCCTTCAGGCCACCGTCCAGCCCATAGGTCCAGCCGTGATAGGGGCACACGATCGAGCCCTTGCACTTGCCCGAGCCATCGAGCAGGCGCGAGCCGCGATGGCGGCAGACATTCTTGAAGGCGCGCAGCTTGTCGTCCTTGCCGCGCACGACCGCAATCGAATCCCGGATGAGGTCGAGCGTCACATAGGCGCCGGTTTCGCGAACCTGGCTGATGTGGCAGGCGAACTGCCAGGACGGCAGGATCACGCGCTCATACTCGAGCTCGATCAGCGCGTCGCTGCGATAGGTCCATCCCGGCAAGCCGTCGGTCTCGCCCGGGCCGCTGTAGATCGACTCGTTGCCGATCAGCGCCACGGCGGCGTCAGTTGCGACAGTCTGTTCGAGGATTTGCATTGTTCTTCTCCGTTGCTCGTCCGCCTGATCCGGTCGACCTCCAGGTCCGGATCGAGGGACGAATGGAACTCAACTCACACTTTAGAAGGGTCGCCCCCCGCGGGAGGCCTCAGCCGAAATGTCGTGGGAACACGACACTGAGATAGGCACGGGCCTGACGGATCGCAGCCCGGCGATCGAAGCGCCGGCCGTCGACCAGGATGCCCTGCCAGAGATATTCGATCAGCCCGGCGAGCGTGATCGCCACGGCTTCGGCATCGAGATGGGCATAGCCGCCCTCATCGATCAGCTGCCGGCAGAGGCCGAGCAGATCGGCAAGGTTCGACTTGTCGAGGCTGCCGACCCGGTCGAGATAGATCCGGCGCGCATTCGCCTCGCCCCAGAACGCGTACCAGACGGCCACTCTGTCCGGGTCGGAGACGGCCGGGTCGAACGTCGCCGCCACCAGTGCGCCGAGCGCTGCGACCGGATCCCCGCCAGCACCGATGATGGCAGCACGCCGCGCCCGCTCGAACTCGTCGGACACGCGGTCGAGCACGGCAAGCAGGAGCGCATCCTTCTTGGCGAAATGGAACGTCACCGTGCCGGGTGAGATACCGGCGAGCTCGGCCACCTTCTCGAGCGTCGTCTGCGACAGCCCGTCGCGTGCGATCACTCGGATCGCCGCCACCAGGATCTCGTCTCGCCGCGCAAGCGTGCCAGCACCGCCGCGCACAATGCGGAGCTTCAGTGCAGCGTTCTGTGGGTGACGAGCCATAACAGTATGCAATCATTCGTGTTTGCGTCTTCAATTGATTGAACATACGTTTAGTGAAATTGTCTTCCTGTGTCAACCGCGTGGCCATCCGCATGCGGATCATAACTCGTTCGCGCTGGCGCCAGCGCGCTCGACCACGCTGGGCAAAGTTGCCAAAGCTCTGCCTTTCCAGTGGCTTCCAGCGCCGGACCTGGGGCGACACGGGGCCGCTCGGCTCAGCCGGTCTTGCAGAAGGTGGCATGGCCGATGCAAGTCACGCCGTCGCCGCCGGGCGTGCATTTGTACCGCTGATTGCTGATCTTGTAGCCGGGCACCGAGCCGTCCTGCAGGAAGCTCGGCCAGAGGCCCCAGCTCACCGACTGCACCATCGTCTCGAGGGCGAACCATTTGGCGCTGTCGGCAGTCCCGGCCGTTGCCTGCGCCGCCTTCGTCACACATCCGGCGCGGGCGTCGGTCGAGCCGATCCCCATGGTGGCGGCTAGCGCCAATCCGGCAACACAGAGTTTTTTCATGAGGCAACTCCCTCGACCAAGGCTTCGGCGCAACAGCCGGAGCTGCGCTACGTTTGGCGCAGCCCGCAGCGTCGGTCAACCTCCGGCACGCAAGCCGCGACATCGCCGTTGACAGGGTTGGCCGCGCCAAGCCTAATATCAGGGTAGGATGAGCGTAACCGGCGGATCGCAATGACCAGCAAGACCTCAGGCAGGCGGGCGAAGTTCAACATCGGTGATGTCGTGCATCACCGGGTTTTTCCCTTCCGCGGCGTCGTGTTCGACATCGATCCGGTGTTCAACAACACCGAGCAATGGTGGCTGTCGATCCCAGAGGACGTACGCCCCGCCAAGGACCAGCCTTATTACCACCTGCTCGCCGAGAATGACGAGACGGAGTACGTCGCCTACGTCTCCGAACAGAACCTGCTGCCCGACAAGTCGGGCAAGCCGCTGCGTCACCCGCAGATCAACGAGATGTTCAAAGCGCAGCGCGACGGCAGCTATCAGGCGTTGTTCGTCGAGAAGCATTGAATAAGGGAATAGGGAATAAGACTATTTCGCCACTCCCTACTCCCCACTCCCTTCTTCCTACTGCGGCGCCTGCTCGCCTTCCGCGGGGGCCACCTCACCGGCGGCCTTCTTCTACTCCTGCTCGGCCTGGGCGATCTTGGCGCGGGCAATCGCCTGCTCGCGGATGCGGATCAGCAACTCCTTGCGGGCATTGGCGAACTTGGCCGTATCGACCGGCTTGCCCTCGTAGGTGGCGGTGAACCCGTTGAGGGGCAC
>JANNSW010000543.1:0-15809 GCA_031403055.1 Hyphomicrobiaceae bacterium
CGCCACACTTCAACTGGTCCGGCATCGGCGACATCCTCTGCAACCACACCGGCGTGCTCGACTGGCGCTATGCGACGGAGCGTGGCTACTGCGAGGCGAAATGGCCCTATGACGAGGAGATGGCGGCAGCCTCTCTCGCGAAGGCAGAAGCCGTCCTCGATCATGCCAAAGACATTCACGCCCTCAATCAGAAGGGCTTCGAGGTGCTGATCGACGGCTTGCGCTGGGGCACGTCCTATCACGGCAATGGTTGGAACCCGCGTCACATCGAGGGAATTGACCACTTCTTCTTCTATTCGCTCGAATACGAGACTGGTCAGAAGTTCATACACGGCCAACCCGTCTCGCTCGGCGTCAACATCGGCTCTCTCCTCCACGGGTTGCCTCAACGTCTCCGGGAACCGGGCGACGGGCGTCGACTATGTGGTCTCGGGCGCCCGCCAGACGGCCGAGGCCCATGCAGAGGTGATCCTGGCGGCGGGTGCCTTCGGCTCGCCGCAACTACTGATGCTGTCGGGCATTGGCGAGGCCGATCACCTGCGCGCGAGAGGCATCGCGGTGCGCCAGCATCTGCCCGGTGTCGGCAGCGACCTGCAGGACCACGTGGCAATGCCGATTCAGTTTACGACCCGTAAGTCTGCCTCACCCACACGGCAGCTCTCGGCGGTCGGGCGATACATCACCGGCGCCCGCTGGCTCGTGACGAAGGGCGGGCTCGGCGCCAGCAACTACTTCGAGGTCGGCGCCTACTTCCGCGGCCGCGAGAGCACTCCCTATGCGAACCTGCAGCACGAGTTCTTCCCCGCGATCGGCGAGTTCTACCGGGGAGAAGCGCGTGTGCTCGACGGCTTCCAATACTTCACCAGCGTCATGCGGCCGGCGAGTCGCGGGACGGTTCGCCTCAGATCGGCCGATCCGACGGACGCGCCCGAAATCCGTTTCAACTACCTGACCGCGCCCGACGACATGGAGCAGATGGTCGAGGGCGTCCGCCGTACGCTCGAGATGATCCGTCAGAGGTCCTGGGACGACCTGCGCGGCCAGGAGGTGACGCCGGGAGTCGACCCGAATGACGGCAAGGCGCTCCAAGCATGGATCCGCTCCAGCGCCGGCACCGGCTATCATGCGGTTGCGACCTGCCGAATGGGGAGCGACGCCTTAGCCTTAGCCGTCGCCGACGGCGAGGGCCGTGTGCACGGCATCGAAGGCCTGCGCGTCGCCGACGCATCCCTGATGCCAAGGCTCGTAACGGGCAACACCAACGCGGCAACGATCATGATTGCGGAGAAGATCTCCGACTGCATCCACGGCCGCAAGCTGCCCCCGATCCACGCGCCTTTTCATCGGCCGGGTTGAGAGCAGTCCGAGCTCACAACCTGGCCCTTCGCCGCGGCATTCGTGCTCGACTGCCCTCGCCCAATCGTCCAGGCGGACGGTGATCCACCCGATCCGATCAACCCGTTCGAGGTCGAGGACATTGCGGCTTGGGGTAAGGTTCATCAATTGTAACACCGGGCGTGCGTCGAGGAGCCAGCGTGCGCCATAACCTTGAGCCGCTTGACCGCGTGCCCCCGGTCGCGTTTCGGCTTCTACTTACGGGGTTCGGAGCTGAGGCTGGGGCATCGAGACGGGTGGACAGCGGCGCTGCGACGCGGCAGGATCGCTTCGGCATCCGCGATCAAGCCGATACCTTTACTCGCCCTCGTGCTCTCGCCTGCGGCAGGGCCTGCACGCTCACCTCGCACGGATCATCCCGAATGGATCTCGGCTACATCGCAGGACTTACGTCGATCATCTGGCTCGACATCGTGCTCTCGGGCGACAATGCGCTGGTGATTGGGATCGCGGCATCGACGCTGCGCGCGGAGCTGAGGCGCAAGGCGATCATATTCGGGCTGGTGCTTGCGACCGTCGTTCGCATCATGTTCGCAGCCGTTGCAACTCTATTGCTCGATGTACCGGGCTTGCGGCTCGCCGGCGGGCTCGCGCTGCTCTGGGTCGCGTGGGGGTTGTGGAGCGAGCTGAGCGGCAGCCACGGCACCCAGCAGGCAGGCGGTGACGATGCCATCATCGATCACGCGCCGCGCCCGGACGAAAGCAACTCGCTGTTCAAGGCGCTGGTCGTCATCACCATCGCGGATATCTCGATGTCGATCGACAACGTGCTCGCCGTGGCGGCGATCGCACGGGACGATGTCAATCTGCTGGTGCTGGGGCTTGCACTCTCGATCGCGTTGATGGGCATCGGCGCGTCCCTGATCGTGCGCGTGCTCACACGCTACCGCTGGATTTCCTATGGCGGTGTCGTGCTGCTGGTGCTGATCGCCGTCTACATGATCTACGAGGATATCGTACACCTGGGCTTGGTCGGCAGGCTGCTCGGCTAAGCTGGCAGCGTAAGGCCTCAGGTCGGGCGGCGCGCGCGCAGCACGATCTGGACGAGGTTACGTACAAAACCGATCGTGGCCTGTCGGATCGGGCGAATGGAGCGGCGGCCGAGCCGGACGAGCGCGGCAACACGGCGAGACCCAGGATTGAGCAGGGGGATGTGACGCGCCTCGTACCAGACCAGCAACCCGATCGCGACCATCAGCGGCAACAGGTAGTAGACGCAGCGATAGACCAGCAGGCTTGCCAGGATCTGGTCGGTCGTCAATCCGGGCAACGCCAGCAGCATCACCGTCTCGAATACCCCGAGGCCGCCGGGGACATGGCTCAAGAGACCCAATGCAATCGCAGCCGCAAACACACTGACGAACACGAAGTATCCAACGCCAGGATCGCCCGGCAGCAGCACATAGAGGGCGCCAGACGCAAGGCACATGTCGGCGGCCCCGACCGCGAGCTGGGCGAGTGTCGAGCGTGCGCCTGGCAGCGCGAGCCTGACCGATGACCAGGCGACCGTCCGCTTGGCGAGGCCGACCCAGACCACATAGGCGATCAGTCCAAGCAGAATGAGCGTACCCAGAACGGTCGCAATCCCCTGCGGGATCTTCAGGGTTGCCGCCATCGCGACCGGCTCGACGAGGAGGCACAAGCCCACCATCAGCACCGCGCTCAGCGCGAATGTGAGGCCACAGAGAACGGTCAGGATCGCCACATCGCCCGCCGTCACGCGCTCGGAGGAATAGATGCGATAGCGGACCGATCCCCCGGTCAGCAGCGCAAAGCCGAGGTTGTTGGCGAAGGCATAGGAGAGAAATGAGCCGAGCGCGACTTTGGAGTAGGGCAGGCGCCGGCGCAGATAGGTGAGGCCGATCAGATCATAGCCTGTCAGCGTCAGATAGCTGAGGGCGACCAGCAGCACGCTCAAAAGGATTGGACCGATCGAGATGCCGTCGAGCGCGGCCATCACACTGGCAAGGCTCACCTGGCGCAGCATATGCCGCAGCGCCAGCACCGCTGCGATCAAAACCAACAGCGTTACCGCCAAGCCCAGCAGCTTCAGCACCCACTGGGAAGGCTTGGGCCGCGGCTTGGGCGTCTCGATCGATCGCACGCCATAGGGGACGAGCTGGCCCTCGACGGGATCGCTCCCCCTGTTGTTGTTGTCCAAGCGCTCTAGCATCCGATCAAACCGCCCGGAACTTCACTGCGGCAGGTGCAGCCGCAGCAATCCTCGCCTGAACAGCCTAGGCCCCGATCCTAACGGAGAGGTTAATTCCGGTTGCGTCGTGCAACCAACCCCAACCGTCACCCGCGCGGCTCCCACCATCCCAAACCCGCGCGTCCGTGGCGCAAAATCCACAGCATTGGGGCATATAGGTGCCGCGTGCCGATTCGCAACGGCTCTCGCACCCTCGAGGAGCAATCGGATGAACCTTGTCGCTTCGGTGCACCAGCTGGGTTGCCAGCCAACCGTTTGGCTATCGTTCTCCGGTTGGCCGTTATCGCAATTTCGATGCAAAGCTGGACTTGATGATGATAGCACGCGATCGAGGCGGGAGGCGCGCATGGATACCGTGAAACATCTGCTGGGACGGGCTGTGCTGGTCGCGGTCTTGATGAGCGCCGGCTGTGGCGAGGTGATGGCCGCAAGCCTTTCGAAGGCCGTGCTCGCCGCGCTCGAGGAAACACAGCGCGTGGAGATCGCAAAGGTCGATGAAGCGCGCGCCGCCTTCCAAGCAGAGCTGGACGCCTATTGGAAGAAGTCGACCGAGAAGCGCAGCGTGCGGCGCGCCAAGCGCAAGAAGGGGAATGCTGCGACGGCCGAGGACTATGTGGCGACGCAACCGCCCGAGTATGCGGGTCCGGTGCTGTCGAGCGAGCTGCAGGCGCTGATCGACAAGCTGCAAGCCGAGGAAGCCAAAGCCAATGGCGAGACCGAGCCACCGAAAGCGGCGGAGCAGCTGCCCGGCGTCGCCGACTTCCTCGAGGCTGCCATCGACAAATACGGGTTCTCGCCCGATCTCGTCAGCGAAGCGGAGTACAAGCGCCGCTATGCGCGCGAAGCCCTCGCGCACGGGCTCACGCGCGACCAGATCGTCAGGGTCTATTCGCTCGAGACGGGTGGGCAGGGCACCTACGACATGCAGTCGGGCATCAACCCGGTGACACGCAAGGGCAAGCCGATCTCGACCGCGATCGGCTACGCCCAATTGCTCGGCGCCAACACGGTCGGCGAGCTCGGGACCTATGGCAGCCGCTTCGTCGAGCGCCTGCTGGCGATGGCGGCGGCCGACGGCGTCGCGCCCGAGCGGGCGGAAGCTCTGAAGGCAAAGGCGGCGATCCTGCAGCGGATGGTGAAGGACGCGCGGGCGGCCGGAGGCGAGTGGTCGCGCCATGTCGCCTATGCGCGGACCGAGCGCGGCAAGGGCATGCACGCAGTCAACCTCGACGGCGACATCGGGCCGTGGCTGCAGGTCAACAAGCTGCTCGGGTTGAAGACGTCCGCCGCGAAATTCGGCTTTGCCGATCTGACCGGCGGCCAGCTCGAGTTGATGAACCTCGCGGGGCCAGGCTCCGGTCTCGAGATGATGAGCCCGGTCGCGCAGGGCATGCCGACATCGAACTTCTTCGAGCGCGGCGGCTATTATCGCAACCCGGTGGTGCAGAAGCGGACGGCGGCCGAGCTGCTGGCCAAGCTCGACGAGCGCATCGAGTTCTACATCGTCAAACCCGAGGCGGTCGCCTTCGCCGCGATCTTCGACGAGCTCTCGACCGGCGTGCCGGCGCAAGGTGCGGTGGAGGCGGCGCCAGCAGCGGGCGTGAAGGACAGGCGCTGAGCGGGTGACAACGTTGCTGCGCCCGGGGTCAGACCCCATCCGCGCTGACATAGGCTCAACAAGTGATGCCTGGAGGGTGGTGCCGAGCCCGGACTTGATCCGGGCGAAGCCCACCATTCGCACGGTCTTGCCAATGGTGGGCTTCGCGCGATGAGCGCTTCAAGCACCACCCTACGGACATCCGTTGGCGGCAAAGTTAGCGCCAAAGGGACCTGACTCCGTGGAATCGCACGCGCGGCGACCCTCGAATGCTGGGCTTCGGCCGGCGAAGGGCCTGCCTCAGCGCCAGCTTACGGGGTTCCCGGCAGCCGCAAGCCGTGGTCCCTTGCGCATTCCTTGGCGATGTCGTAGCCGGCATCGGCGTGGCGCATGACCCCGGTTGCCGGGTCGTTCCAGAGCACGCGCCCGACCCGGGCGGCGGCTTCGTCCGTGCCGTCGGCGACGACGACCTGGCCGGCGTGGATCGAGTAGCCCATGCCGACGCCGCCACCATGGTGGATCGACACCCAGGTGGCGCCGGACGCGCAGTTGAGGAGCGCGTTGAGCAAGGGCCAGTCGCAACTGGGGGCCGCTACAAACCGTCGGCGGCGGTGTAGGCCTGATCCGGGCGGTTGGGTGCGTTGGGGTATCGGTAGCGAAGCCGCCCGGCCCGAAGCATGGGAGTCAGGGTCTTGTTGCGAAGGCTCGTCGGTGCTCGATTGAGCAACACCGACAACTCGGCGAGGGTCTGATATCGGCCTCGGCACAATTGAAGAACGGTAGCCTCCATCTCCTCCTTAGGTGCTTTCCCCTTGCCTGCGACCCGGGCGGCGGCAGCCTTCCACTCCTCTCCTTTGGTGGGCATCTCCTCCCCTTTGCTGCCCGAAGGTGAGGAGTCCGAGGCCAAAGGTGAGGAGTCTTGGGGCAAAGGAGAGGAGTTCCCCCCGCTGCGCAGGGACCCAGCCCCTCCACCCATTGGCGTCACCGCCGAAAGCAGATCCTGTCGGGGGACGACTGTCGCCGGCAATCGATAGCGTGTCCAGCGTCGCTGGTTGTCGGTTTCCAGCAGGCCCTTCGCCACCAGCCCGCGCAGCAGCCTGGTGATGTCAGAGGAGTGATCGGAGACGAGGTCCTGCATGCGAATGTTGGTCACCTCGTCTTCGATCAGGGCGGTGGCCAGCACAGCTCGCTCGCGGTCATCGAGGCCATCGAGCACCGAGCCGATTTTCTGGCGCAGAAAGTCGAAAGCCCATTCCGGCATGAGGCTGACCATGGGCATATCGAGCCGCACGCGATCGGGGCCGTCTTGCGCAAACAATCGCGGCGCTCTCCAGTGCTGGCTTTTCCAGCCCTCCTGGATGCGGGCGTAGCCGGAGCCCGCCTGCTCGCCGCCGCCGATCAGCATGAACATCCGCTGCAGCGATCTGTTGCGGCACTGGGAGACACCGCCCTGTCTGAGCTGTGCCTCGGAGACGAGGAGCGTGCCGGGGTTGGCGAATTGATAGCGGTCATCATACCGTTCGATCACGATGCCGCCACCGACTGTGTAGTCGGTATGGATCATGGCATTGACCAGAGCCTCGCGCAGCGCGACATTGACGGGCGGGTCGTCGATGCGCTGGCCATCCTTCATCGCAAAGGGGACTTTGAGATCGGCAACAAGCTTCGGCCAACAGCGCTGATAGAACTGGAAGAGGTTGGCCTCCCACGTGCCGTCGGGGAACAGGCGGTCGCTCCAGCGGTCCTGCGGCCGGCGCCGTCCGCGGAAATCGCGGAAATCGACCATGTAGCTCGGCGCAGCGCCGGGCGAGATGATAGCCTGGTGCTTGCCGAGCATGACGAGGCCGGCAAGCGTGATGCCCTCCTTGCCGTTCTCGCGATCCTTTCGCCAGCCGCCAAGCTGCTCCAGCAAATGCTTGTCATCGAGGGCGAGCCAGGGATGGTTCGGCCTCGAGGCGGCAAAGCGATTGCGGAACCCGGAAATCGAGGCACCGTCGAGGTCGTCGAGCCCGAAGCCGCCGAGCACGCGCGCATCCGCTGGCAGGTCGCTCGCGTCGGCGAACATGCGCCTGACTTCCTCGTCCGGGCAACGGTAGTCGCCTTCGTGGCGGCGCTTGAATGTTCCGCCGAACGGGTTTTGGCCGACATAGATTGGGCGTTCGCGGCGCTCCGCCGACCTGACGTGGATGGCCAATAGCCAAGCACCATCGACATCGAGCTCATGAACCTCACCGCTGGCGAGGATGTTTCGATTCACTTTCTGTCGGTTGTTGAGCTGGTCCCAGAGGCTCTTTTCGAGCATGTCGAGCTGCGGGCGTGTTACCCCGTCCAGCGATACCGTGCCTTCGCGTTCCGATGCGCCGAGCACGATAGTTCCACCGGCGGAGTTCGCCATGGCGCTGTAGGTCTCCCAAAGCGAGCTCGGCAGGCCACCCTTCGCCGACTTGAACTCCCAATCGTCGCTTTCCCCGATGCGCGCGGCAGAACGGATTTCTTCGAGCGTTCGTATGTCGAGCTTCTCCGCCACGAATTCATCCCACCCCCGGCAGCCGCAAGCCATGCTCCCGCGCGCAGTCCTTGGCGATGTCGTAGCCGGCATCGGCGTGGCGCATGACCCCGGTTGCCGGGTCGTTCCAGAGCACGCGCCCGACCCGGGCAGCTGCTTCGTCCGTGCCGTCGGCGACGACGACCTGGCCGGCATGGATCGAGTAGCCCATGCCGACGCCGCCGCCATGGTGGATCGAGACCCAGGTGGCGCCGGACGCGCAGTTGAGGAGCGCGTTGAGCAAGGGCCAGTCGGCGACGGCGTCGGAGCCGTCCAGCATGGCCTCCGTCTCGCGATTGGGCGAGGCAACGGAGCCTGAGTCCAGGTGATCCCGACCGATGACGACGGGCGCCTTCAGCTCGCCGGTGCGGACCATCTCGTTGAAGGCGAGGCCCGCCTTGTGACGATCACCAAGGCCGAGCCAGGCGATACGCGCCGGCAGGCCCTGGAAGGCGATGCGCTCCCGCGCCATGTCGAGCCAGTTGTGGAGGTGGGCGTTCTCCGGGAACAGCTCCTTCACCTTTGCATCCGTCCGATAGATATCCTCCGGATCGCCCGACAGCGCCGCCCAGCGGAACGGGCCGATGCCGCGGCAGAACAGCGGCCTGATGTAGGCCGGCACGAAGCCGGGAAAGTCGAAGGCGCGTGCGAGGCCCTCGTCCTTCGCCATCTGGCGGATGTTGTTGCCGTAGTCGACGACGGGGATTTTCTGGTCCCACATATCGAGCATGGCGGCGACCTGCACGCGCATGGACGCTTTGGCGGCGGCGACCGTGCCCTTGGGGTCCTTGGTGCGGCCCTCCTCCCATTGGGAAAGCGTCCAGCCGGCCGGCAGATAGCCGTTCAGAGGGTCGTGGGCCGAGGTCTGGTCGGTGACGGCGTCGGGTTTGATGCCGCGGCGCACCAGCTCGGGGAACACGTCGGCCGCATTGCCGTGGAGCCCGACCGAGATCGCCTTGCCCGCCTTGTGCGAGCGCTCGATGATCGCGAGCGCCTCGTCGAGGGACTTCGCCTGCGTGTCCAGATAGCGGGTCTTCAGCCGGAACTCGATGCGGGAGGGCTGGCATTCGACGGCGAGCATGGAGGCGCCCGCCATGGTCGCCGCCAGCGGCTGCGCGCCGCCCATGCCGCCCAGGCCTGCCGTCAGGAACCACTTGCCTTTCAAGGAGCCGCCGAAATGCTGGCGGCCCATCTCGGCGAAGGTCTCGTAGGTGCCCTGCACGATCCCTTGCGTGCCGATGTAGATCCAGGAGCCGGCCGTCATCTGGCCGTACATCATCAGGCCTTTCTTATCGAGCTCGTTGAAGTGCTCCCAGGTGGCGTAAGCCGGCACCAGATTGGAGTTGGCGATCAGCACGCGTGGCGCGTCCTTGTGCGTGCGGAAGACGCCCACGGGCTTGCCGGATTGCACCAGCAGCGTCTCGTCGTCGTTCAACTCCTTCAGCGCCGCCACGATCCGATCGAAACTCTCCCAGTCGCGCGCCGCCCGTCCGATGCCGCCATAGACGACGAGCTCCTGCGGCTTCTCGGCAACCTCGGCGTCGAGGTTGTTCATGAGCATGCGCATCGGCGCTTCGGTCAGCCAGGATTTCGCCGTGATCTCCGGCCCGCGGGGGCTGCGGATGCGGCGGGAGTTGTCGAGGCGTGAAGATGTGGTCATGTCAGCTGATCCTGCTCTCGGCGGCGTCATGCAACCGCCCGCTCATCGGGTCCAATCGATCATGTCTTCGAAGATCCGGCGCAACACACTCTGTGCCGAGGCCGCCTTGTCCTCGTCATAGGCGAACGGCGGCTCCTCCTGCATGTAGGCGCGGCAGGCGAGCTCCATCTGCACGGCGTGTACGTTGTCCACGGGCCTACCGTAGTGGCGGGTGATCCAGCCGCCCTTGAAGCGGCCATTGACGACATGGGTGCGGCCTGAGCTGGCGAGGATGGCAGCGATCCGCCGCTCCAATCGCGGGTCGCAGGATGACCCCGAGTTGGTGCCGAGATTGAAGACGGGAAGAGTGCCTTCGAACAGGCGAGGGATGATCGAGCGGATCGAGTGGCAATCGTAGAGGAAGGCCTTGCCGTGCATCGCCTTCACGCGTGCGATCTCGGCGGCGAGTGCGGCGTGGTAAGGCACGAAGCTGTCGCGTCTGCGCTCGGCGACCTCCTCGGGGGACGGCGCCTGCCCGGCTCGATAGATCGGCTCGCCGTCGAACGTGGTCGTCGGCACCAGATCCGTGGTCGCCTGGCCCGGATAGAGAGTCGAGCCGGACGGGTCGCGATTGAGGTCGATGACATAGCGCGAAAGGCTCGCGCGGATGACGGTCGCATCGAACGCATCTGCAGCGAACCGATAGAGCCGCTCGAGCCACCAATCCGTGTCGACAAGCGCGCGGCCTTGGGGAGTGAGGCGCGCCTCGAGGCCGGGCGTCAGATCGCGGCCGGCATGGGGAATCGAGAGGATCAGGGCCGAGTTGCCACGACGGAGATCGTACAGGTCGCCAATCACGTGTGCGCCTCGAGCCGAGGAAAGTTTCTTGCGCCCGCCGCCTCGATCACGGCGCCGCTCGCGACCAGCTCTGCTGCCGCCGCCAGGTCGCCCGCCATCATGCGATCCTCCTCCAGCATCGGGACCTGCGCGCGCAGGAGCTTTATCACCCGCTCGAGCTCCGGGCTGGTGCGGAGATTCTTCGGCTTGGGGCCTTTCAGCTTCGAGAAGCCGCGGCCGTCCTTCCTGAGGTCGATGCCCTGTGCAGCCACGAGCAACTCGATGCCGACGAGGCGGGCGAGGTTTCCCGTCATGTCGAGCAGCCTGCGTGCGGTGTGCGCCGCCATCGACACATGGTCCTCCTGGTTGGCACTCGTCGGCGTCGAGTCGATCGAGCCCGGTGTCGCGCGCTGCTTGTTCTCGGCAAAGAGGGCGGCCGCCGTCACCTCCGCGATCATGAAGCCGGAGTTGAGGCCGGGGGAGGGTGACAGGAATGCCGGCAGGTCGAAATTGAGCGCGGGATCGACGAGGGTCGCGATGCGGCGCTCGGAGATGGCGCCGATCTCGGAGAGGGCGAGCGCGAGCATGTCGGCGGCAAACGCAACGGGCTCGCCATGGAAATTACCGCCCGAGACGATCTCGCCCGTCGCCGCGAGCACCAGCGGGTTGTCGGTGACGGCGTTTGCCTCGATGCGAAGCGTGCGGGCGGCCTGCTCGATCAGATCGAGGCAGGCGCCGAGAACCTGCGGCTGGCAGCGGAAGCAATAAGGGTCCTGCACGCGCTCGTCGCCGTCGAGATGGGCCTTGCGGATGACACTGCCATCGAGCAGCGACATCAGACTGCGGGCTGCCGCGATCTGGCCTGGCTGACCGCGCAGCGCGTGGATCTCGGGGCGGAACGGGGTGGTCGAGCCCATCAGCGCGTCGACCGAGAGTGCGCCGGTCGCCAGCGTCGTGCAGGCGAGGCGGTGCGCATCGAACAGGCCGGCAAGCGCATAAGCGCACGAGAACTGGGTGCCGTTGATGAGGGCGAGGCCTTCCTTGGCGCCGAGCACGACAGGTTTGAGGCCTGCCACTTGCAGGGCTTTGGCGGCCGGTTGCTGTTTTCCAGCGACACTCACCTCGCCTTCGCCGAGCATGGCTGCGGTCATGTGAGCGAGGGGAGCGAGATCGCCCGAGGCGCCCACCGACCCCTGCTGCGGCACCACCGGCAGGATGGCGCGGGCGAGCATCGCCTCGATCAGGCCGATCACTTCCGGCCGGATGCCCGAGGCGCCGCGCCCGAGCGAGACGATCTTCAGTGTCATCATCAGGCGCACGATCGCCTCGGGCGTTGCCGGACCGACGCCGCAGCAATGGGAAAGGATCAGATTGCGCTGGAGCTTGGCGGTATCCTCGGGCGGGATCTTGAACTGGGCGTTCTTGCCAAAGCCGGTGTTGACGCCATAGATGGGTTGGTCGCCTGCGGCGGCCTTGGCGACGATCATGGCCGCGGTCGCGACCGCCTTGGCGCAACTCGGATCGAGCCGGGCTGGCGCGCCGGTGCGATAGACCGTCTCCAGCTCCGCGAGTGTGACGCGGCCTGGCGTCAAGATGATCGGCTCAGGCATGTCCCCTCCAGATCCGCTTCCACAGCGGATTGAAACCGATGCGATAGGCGAGCTCGGCTGGCTCGATCACGTCCCAGATCGCCACGTCGCACCATTTGCCGCTGCCGAGCGTGCCGCATTCGGACCCGAGCCCGAGCGCCTTCGCGCCATTGCGCGTGACGCCCGCCAAGGCTTCCTCCGGTGTCAGGCCGAACAAGGTGCAGGCCATGTTGATCGCCAGCAGCGGCGAGGTCAGCGGCGAGGAGCCCGGATTGCAGTCGGTCGCAACGGCGATCGGCACGCCCGCCGCACGCAAGGCGGCAACCGGTGGCTTCTGCTTCTCCTTGATGAAATAGAAGGCGCCCGGCAGCAGCACCGCTACGGTTCCGGCAGACCTCATGGCGGCAATTCCGGCCTCGTCGAGATACTCGATGTGGTCGGCCGAGAGCGCGGCGAACTCGCCAGCCGCCATCGCGGCGCCACCCAGATTGGACAGCTGCTCGGCATGGATCTTGACCGGGAGACCGAGCGCCCTTGCCGCCGCAAACACCCGCCGTGTCTGCCCGACCGAGAAGGCGATGCCCTCGGTGAAGGCGTCGACCGCGTCCGCCAAGCCTTCGCGGTGCGCGAGCGGGAGCTGGCGCTCGATCACGTCGGTGATGTAGGCGTCCTTGTCGGTTGCGCCGGGCGGCATGGCGTGGGCGCCCAGATGGGTGGTGCGGATGGTCACGGGACGCAGCTGGCCGAGGCGCCGTGCGGCGCGCAGCATCTTGGCCTCATTCCCGGCATCGAGGCCGTAGCCCGACTTGATCTCGACGGTGGTCGCGCCTTCGGCGATCAACGCGTCGAGCCGGGGCAGGCTTTGCCGGACGAGCTCGTCCTCGCTCGCCGCGCGCACGGCCTTCACTGTCGAGACGATGCCACCACCGGCGCGCGCGACCTCCTCGTAGCTCGCGCCTTCGAGCCGCATCCGCCATTCGTTGGCACGGTTGCCGGCATGGACGATGTGAGTGTGGCAATCGACGAGGCCCGGCGTGACGAGCCGGCCGGCGCAGTCGATCGTGCGGGCAGCACTTGGAGCGTCCCCTGCCGGGCCAGTGAAGATGATACGCCCGGCTTTGGCTGCGATGGCCCAGCCCTCTCGAGCGGGGGTCTCCGGCTCCCCGGTCCAGAGTCGTCCGTTGATAACGAGGAGATCGGCTTGCATGACGCAGCTTGGCCCACGGTCGGTTTTGCCAGTAGATGGGACGTAACGACGGGAGGCCAGTATGGGCAAGCTCTATTTCGATGCCGCGCTGCTGCCGGGCGGGTGGTCGGAGCAAGTGTTGATCGAGACCGACGCCAGCGGGATCGTCACCAGGGTTTCCGCCGGCGCGAGCGCGAAGGGCGCAGACGAGCGCGCGGGCGTCGGATTGCCGGGTCTGCCGAACCTGCACAGCCATGCCTTCCAGCGCGGCATGGCGGGGCTTGCCGAGATGCGCGGGCCCGAGCGCGACAGTTTTTGGACCTGGCGGCAAGTCATGTACGGCTTCCTCGAGCGCATGACGCCAGAGGATGTGGAAGCACTCGCGGCGGGGCTCTATGCCGAGTTGCTGGAAGCGGGCTTCACGTCCGTTGCCGAGTTCCACTATCTCCACCATGCAGCCGATGGGTCCTGGTACGACGATCCGGCCGAGATGGCGGGACGGATCGCGGCGGCGGCGGGGGCAACCGGGATCGGGCTGACACTGCTGCCGGTGTTCTATGCCCAGGGCGGCTTTGGCGGGCAGCCGCTGCAGGCGCAGCAGCGGCGGTTCGCGTCGAGCGCGGACACGTTCGGCCGGCTGGTGGAAGCAGCCGAGCGGCACGTGAGGGGGCTGCCTCATGCCACCGTCGGGATCGCGCCGCATTCGTTGCGGGCAGTGACGCCGGAAAGCCTCGCCGCGGTGGTTGGCGCCGCGAGAACCGGGCCAATCCACATCCATGTCGCCGAGCAGACGAAGGAGGTCGAGGACTGCCTGGCCTGGTCGGGCCAGCGGCCGGTCGAGTGGCTGCTCGCGAACCAGGATCTAGGGCCGCGCTGGTGCCTCATCCACGCGACCCACATGACAGCGGCGGAGACCAAGGCGCTCGCGGTGAGCGGGGCGGTCGCCGGGCTCTGCCCGCAGACGGAGGCCAATCTGGGTGATGGCATCTTCGAGGGTGCCGCCTACCTCGCCGCGGGCGGGCGCTTCGGCATTGGCACCGACAGCCATATCCGGGTCGATGTGGCCGAGGAGATCCGCACGCTCGAGTACAGCCAGCGGCTGCGGGACCGCGCGCGCAATGTGCTCGGCGGCGACGGGCTCTCGACCGGGCGGCGCCTCTATGGTGACGCGCTCGCGGGCGGCGCGCAGGCCCTCGCCCGCACGACTGGCGCTCTCGCGACGGGCCGGATCGCCGACATCATCGCCCTCGATCCGGATCATCCCGTGCTCGTGGGGCGCAGCGGCGACCGGTTGCTCGACAGCTGGCTGTTCTCGGGCGACCGCACGTGCGTCGAGTCCGTCTGGGTTGCCGGCCGCAAGGTCGTGAGTGAGGGGCGTCACGTCGCCAGGACGGCGATCGCGCCGCGCTTCGCTGCTGCCATGCGACGGCTCGGGGTTTGAAACCGGTCGTCAGCCGGCGATCGGGAAGCTCGCTTGGAACAGCTGCTCGGGTGCGGGGCGACCGGGTGCCCGGTCCTGGTGGCTCGCCATCAGCTTTGCCATCAAGCGCCCGGCCTCGCGGGTGAGCATCGCCTCGTCGACGCCGAGCACATGGCCGTCCGCCAGCACCTGCCGACCATCGACGAAGCTCGCGACAAAATCCCGCCCCGAGCCGGCGAGCAGCATGGTCTTGATCGGGTCGACGACCGGGCCGAGGTGAAACCCCGAGAGGTCGAACACGGTCATGTCAGCTTTGGCGCCGGGTGCGAGCCGGCCGAGGTCGCCCCGGCCGAGCGCTCTGGCTCCGCCCAAAGTCGCGGCTGTATAGAATTCGGCTGCGCTCGAAGCCTCGCGCCGGCCTGCCATGATCCGCGCGATCGAAAGTCCCTGGCGCATGTTGTCGACGAGGTCGGGAGGATGGGTATCGGTGCCGAGCGCGAGCCCGACCCCATGCGAGCGCAGCCGGCCGAACGAGTCGAGCGCCTCGCCATCGCGCGCGAACACGATCGGGCAATGCACGACAGTCGAGCCCGACGTGGCGAGGCGTTCCAGGTCCGCGCCGCCCCGTACCGACACCTGTGGATGGCCGCTCAGATAGATCCCGTGTGGCAGGATCGCGCGTGGACCGAGCAGGCCGTGGCGCTCCAGCAGCCCGAGCGGGGTCGTGCCGTGAAGTGCCACGACCGTCTCGAATTCGTAGACCGATTGGCAGCAATGCAGCCGCACCGGCACGCCGAGCTCGCGCGAAGCAGCGGCGGTGCGGGCGATCAATCCGGCGGTGCAGGTCTCGATCCGGTCGGGCAGCAGCGCTCCGCGGACGAGGCCGCCGTGGGCGCCGTCGAAATCGGCGATGAAGCGGATCGCCGCCTCGAGGCCTGTGAGGCCGCGCGGCTCGTCGAAATGGCGGGCGAGGCTGCCGCCGGCGCGCTGGTAGGTGAGGCCGCTCATATAGCAGGGGCCGAGATAGGCTCTGAGGCCAAGCTCGCCGGCCAGCGCAGCGATGCCCGCCATCTCGTCATAGCTTTCGGCCCAGGCGCGATAGGTCATCGACGTGATCGGCATCGCGGTGGTGATGCCGTTGCGGATCAGCGAGACGAAGGCGTGCCGGTATTTGAGGATCTGCTCCGCGGCCGAGTAGGCGTCGCGCGGGCCGGCGTGCAGATAGTCTTCACTCCAGACGCGGCCCAGCTGCCGCTCCGAGCCGTTGTCGAAGGTCAGCACGGTCGAATCGATGTCGCCGAGCGCATCGAGGTCGATGAAGCCAGGACCGATCATGGCGCGCCCGAAATCGAGCGTGCGATCGGTTTCACCAGCGAAGCGCTGTCCCAC
>JANNSW010000544.1:0-1655 GCA_031403055.1 Hyphomicrobiaceae bacterium
TGGTCCTGGTGGGCGACGGGGAGGTAGCCGGCCATGCGGTAGCGCTCGACCAGGGGCTTCAGGCCGGCGAGGCGATCGGCGACCGGGCGCGCCTTGTCGTTGAGGGTCAGATAGATCCAGCCCTCCCAGATCTCGGTGCGGACCTCGGGCAGCCGATAGTCGCGCCGGTCGAAATGGGGCGGGCGGCCCATGTGGCCGGCGCCCAGCACCTGGCCGGCCAGGTCATAGGTCCAGGCGTGGTAGGGGCAGGTGATCTTGCGCTCGCAATGGCCCAGCCGCCCGCCGATCAGCGTCATCATGCGGTGGACGCAGACATTGGCGAAGCTCCTGATCGAGCCGTCGTGCTGGCGGATGGAAACGATCGGCTGGCCCGCGATCTCGAAGGTGAGCGTGTCGCCCGCCTCGGGGATGTCGGCCGCAAGGCCGGGGCACAGCCAATCCGCCTTGAAGATCCGCTCCTGCTCGAGGCGCTGGATCTCCTCCGAAGTATAGAGCTGCGGGGGCACGCTCACGGCCTGTTTCTGCGGCAGGCGCGCGACCTCGGCAAGCTGGGCAAGGAGTGTCTTGCTGGCGGGGGAGAGTTTCATCGTTGCCCCGCTCAATCCGGAATGACCGCAGTCACCTCGATCTCGACCACCCATTCGGGCCGGGCCAGCGCCTCGACCACGAGCCCGGTCGAGCAGGGAAACACGCCCTTCAGCCACTTGCCCATCTCGCGATAGACAGCCTCGCGATAGCGGATATCGGTCAGGTAGACGACGATGCGGCAGATGTGCTCCATCTTGCCGCCCGCCTCCTCCATCAACAGCTTGATGTTGCGCATGGTCTGCTCGGTCTGCTTGCCGGCGTCCCCGGCGTGCAGGCTCGCGCGGGTGTCGAGATCCTGGCTGACCTGGCCCCGCAGGAACACCATCGAGCCCCTGGCGACGACCGCCTGACAGAGGTCGTTGTCGAGCTGCTGCTCGGGGTAGGTTTCCTTGGTGTTGAACTTGCGGATGCGCTTGTGGGCCATGGCGGTCTTTCTCCCGATCTGCGAGCCTCGATTGGGCCGCACTATCGCAGGAGCCCCGGCGGCGCTCAACGGCAGAAAATGCATGCCCTCCTGTTCCCGCCGGAACAGCGCGACACCGCGGGAATGCCTAGATTGGTGTGATGGGCAGTCGAAGACCGGAACGGCAGGCCGCCCTCGCACGACAAGAGCACCCAGGGAGAGACGATCATGGCACCGAAATTCTCGAGCCCGGCACAATTCACCAGCTTCGATGGCGTGGCCCTCGGCAATGCACGCGAGTGGCGGATGCACCCGGACGTGCCGGCAAACGACGACACGCCCTCGCGCCCGCAACAGGTTTTCGCCTACGTGCTGATGGCGATGTCGGGCGCCGTCATCGGCCTGGTCGCTGGCGCGATGTTGTTCTGACCGCTGATGGCGGGAAGGGCTTGCGCAATGCTCCCCCGAGGGCTTCAATGGCGAAGCCATCGGGGAGCTGACCATGCCGGACGAGGCGCAAGAAAAGCTCAAGGTCTTCATCTCGTATTCGCGCAAGGATCTGGGCGCGGCTGAGCGGCTGCGCGACAGGCTAATTGCCGAAGGGTTCGAGGCCTACCTCGACAAGCACGACATCCTGCCCGGCGAGCCCTGGCAGGAGCGGCTC
>JANNSW010000545.1:0-5815 GCA_031403055.1 Hyphomicrobiaceae bacterium
CGGTGACCGCGGCCATCGCAGTCATGTTCAGGAGCGAGAGGGGCCGATGAACGCGCATGCCGTCGAGATCAGGGATGTTTCCAAGTCATACGGCGCGCTTGTCGCTCTCCTCAGGCTGTCGCTTGCGTTTAAACCAGGTGAGTACGTCGTGCTGCTCGGTCCTTCCGGCAGCGGCAAGACGACGTTGCTGTCGATCCTCGGCGGGTTCACCGCGCCGACCACTGGCACCATTCATATCGACGGCCGCGACATCACCCACATGCCGCCGGCCCAGCGACCGACTGTCACTGTGTTCCAGGACTATGCCCTGTTTCCCCATATGTCGGTCGAGGAGAACGTCGCCTTCGGACTGGAGATGCGCCGCGTACCCCGACTGGAACGCCGGCAACAGGCAGCTCAGGCATTGGCCCTCGTCGGCTTGGACGGCTTCGGTAAACGGCGGGTGCATGAGGTCTCGGGCGGCCAGCGCCAGCGTGTCGCACTGGCGCGTGCGATCGTCATCGAGCCGGCGGTCCTGCTGCTTGACGAGCCGCTCGGGGCGCTCGACCTGAAGATCCGGCGTCAGATGCAAGGCGAGCTGCACGCGCTGCAGCGGTCGCTCAATGCCACCTTCATCCATGTCACGCACGATCAGGAGGAGGCGATGTCGATCGCCGACACGATCGTGCTGCTGAACAAGGGAAGGATCGAGGACATCGGCCCGCCGGAGCGCGTCTACCGGCGGCCGGCCAGCCTGTTCGCCGCGACTTTCATGGGCGATACCAACATCATCGAGGGCACCGTCGCAGCCGTCGGCGACGGCGAGGTTGCCCTCGACACCCCGCTTGGCAGGGTTGTTGCCGCGACCGGCGGCAAGCCGATCGGCGCAAAGGTCACGCTGTCGATCCGTCCGGAGAGTTTACGAGCCGGAACGGCCAGTGGCGGACAGGCCTGCCCGTTGGGCAGTGCGACCATCGAGGATGTGGTGTTTCAGGGGACGCACCGGCGCTGCCACGCGACGGTGGAGGGTGGCAACAGCAGACTGCTGCTCAGCTTGCCCGCCGATACGCCGGTGCCGGCGGATGCCCGGATCGAGCTTTGGGTGCGTCCCGAGGAGGTCATCCTGATCGATCGGGAGGACGAGTGAAAGAGACCTCGCAAGCGGCGGTGCGCAACCGGATGGAGACGGTCAAGCGGGCCAAGGCGCGGCTGCGCCGCAACGACGGCCTGCGTTCCAATGCACTGCTCGATACGGCTTTGTTGCTGTTTTCCGAGGAGGGATATCGCGATGTCACCATGCAGCGCATTGCCGATCGCCTCGGCATACGTCACTCGCTGATATACTATTATTTCGAGAGTAAAGAGAAATTATTTCACTCTGCATTGCTGCAGGCGGTCGAGAGATTAATGACGGAATATGAAGAGATAAAGATTAAACATCAAAACCCAGTCGATCTCATCAATGATTGGTTTCGACTCAATGTAGAACAGGAACTATTCCTTAAAGGTCTGATCAACATCATGATTGATCACGCCAGCAATGGTAGAAGTAAAACCCCTCGTTTTGTCGATGAAATTGTTCGAGAATTTTATAACTTGGAACAGAAAACCATAGCGGATTGCATCCATAAAGGGGTCGCTGCTGGAATATTCAGTTGCGCCTCACCTGAGGAGATGGCCGTCTTCATCTCCCGAAGTATCGACGGGATCTACTACGGCGCGATCGTGCGGCGCGACACTTTGATTCCGGAATCCATGCAGAAGTTGAAAAAGGTCGTCTGGCAACTGCTCAGCTACGACGAGCGGCAGTAGCTCAAGGGAGTGAAGTATCATGTGCAGTATCTGCGGTTGCGGCCATGGCGAGGTCCGGATCGAGGGCAGCGGCGGAACAGCGCCGATCGCAACGCGTGCAGTGGCGGCGCACTCCCACGCGCATGCCGGTCACAGGCACGATCACCAGGGACACCAGCACCATGGGCACGATCACCACGAGCACGCGCACCCGGCCGCCGGCGCCCACAGCCATCCCGACGAAGGCGAGGCCGCATTGGCGCGGCTGGCGCCGGATACGACCGGTTCGAGCTCTCGCCGCATCGAGATCGAGGAGAGCATCCTTTCCGAAAACCAGAGATTTGCCGACGGCAATCGGTCGGATTGGTCGCGCCTCGGCGTGCTGGCGCTGAACCTCATCTCGAGTCCAGGGGCCGGCAAGACTTCGTTGCTGGTCAAGACGCTCGAAGTGCTGCGTGGCGAGATGCCGCTGTGGGTCATCGAGGGTGATCAGGAAACCAGCAATGATGCCGAGCGGATCCGCCAGACGGGAGTGCCCGCGGTCCAGATCAATACCGGGCGCGGCTGCCATCTCGATGCGCACATGGTCGGACATGCCACTGAGAGCCTGCATCTTTGCGAGCACGGCGCGCTGTTCATCGAAAACATCGGCAATCTGGTGTGTCCTGCCGGCTTCGATCTCGGCGAGACCAAGCGTGTCGTCATCCTATCGGTGACGGAGGGAGCCGACAAACCGATCAAGTACCCTGACGCCTTTGCCGGCGCTCATGTCATGGTTCTCAGCAAAACCGATCTGCTGCCCTACGTCGACTTCGATGTGGCGGGAGCGACCGAGATGGCCCGGCGCGTCAATCCCGACATCGAGATCGTGTCCGTTTCGACCACGACGGCAGGTGGCATCGAGCCGTGGCTGCAATGGCTGCGTCGTCAGCGTCAGTCGCTGATTGCCCAGGAGGTCGCGGCGATCGAGCGGCGCCTGGCCGACTTGCGCGGCCAGCTGGTGGTGCGATGCTGACGGATGTGTCCCATCCCTCAGCTGAGCCACTCCACCAGTTGAGAAATCCAGTGGCCGCTCGATCGCTGCCAAATGTCAGATAAGGACCACTGGTGACAGCGTGATCGCTCAGCCAGGTCGGCAGGAGGACTGAGGAATGCACGAGCTGACTTTAGCAACGAGCCTTGTCGATCTGGCATCGCGTCATGCCCGCGAGCACGGGGCCGATCGCGTGACCCGCATCACCGTGCGCCTCGGAGCGCTCTGCGGTATCGCGCGCTCCCTCTATTTCTGCTTCAAGCCGGCGGCGCGCCGGACGGTGTGCGCGGATGCCGTTCTGCAGATCATCGAGATCGCGCTGTCAGTCCATTGCAGCCACTGCAACGAGACGAAGCGCCCGCGTGCGCTCTACCAGTTCCGTTGTCCCGATTGCGGCAACCCGACACCCAAAGTGCTCACCGGGCGGGAAATGGAGCTCGTTTCAATCGAGCTTGGAGCCAGTGAGCGCAGCCATGGCGCAATGCCATCAGCCGAATGCGCTTCCACGACAGAGGTAACCGCCGGCCCAAAGTTCAACAACGACAAGGGAGCTGATATGGGTATGGGAGCCGACAGATGAAATCCAAGAAAGACTACATTTGGAGCTTTGTGCCGCATCAACACCAGGGCGTCGCGGAGCAGACCGGCGAGAACGATCATATTTACTCGCCCAAGAGCCATAACGGGGCGTTCAAGTCGCGTGGCCTCGCCACATTCATGGGAGCGCCCTACTGTCCCCCGGATCGCAAGGCGATCCGCGCCATGGGCGCCAAGGTATGCTTTCTCGGCTGCCCCTGGGATCAGGGCCAGATCGTACGGGCGGGAACGTCGCAAGGCGCGTCGGGACTTCGCGAGGCGACGACGCAGTATTTCCCCTACATGTTCGAGTACGACGTCGACATCCTGACGTTCTTCAAGGTGGTCGACTGTGGCGATATCCCCAATGTTCCCGGCAACAACGCCAAGTCGCACGATCTGATCGAACAATATGTGACCGAGTGCCTGGAGGGTGGTGCCAAGGTGATCATGAGCGGTGGCGATCATTCGCTGCCAATTCCGGGATCACGGGCGCTGTCGCGCTACATGAAAAAGGGCAAAATCGGCTACTTGCATGTCGACAGTCATCTCGACGCCGGCCCCGACTGGGCAGGCAACAAGATTACCAACTGCTCCGGCCCGGCACGCGCAATCGAGCTGCCGAATTGTTCAGCCAGGAACATGGCGCATCTGGGCTCGCGCAACAGCCTGAACCCCAAGGATTGGTTCGATTTCTACGTCGACAACAAGATCCGTGTCATCGCCATGGGCGAGGTCGTCGAACGCGGCGTCGAAACATGCACGGAAGAAATCTTCAAGTTGGCCTGGCAGGGGACCGATGCGGTCTATTTCTCGTGGGACACCGACTCGATCGACATCAGCTGCATGCCCGGCTCGACATCGCCCGAATGCTATGGCCTGAAGGGCCGCGAGGCCATCCAGCTCGCCCGCACTGCCGGGAGATTCGGTTGCGATGTGCTCGAGGTGGTCGAGCTCGCTCCCTACTTCGATGTCAGCCACATGAGCATCAAGATGGCTGCCAACATGATCTACCACTACCTGGGCTCGAGAGCGCGCACGCTGATCGACCAGGGAAAATCCGCCTGACCAATCGCACCATACCGACCAGGGAGCCAAACCATGAATCCGGCCAAAAGCTACGCGCATCTGTTCTCACCCCTCGGTGGCGATGCAGGTGATAATTACCGGGCCCCCAACGTGCTGACCTTCCTGCGTTCTTCTTATGTCGCCTTGAATGTCGAGGCACTCGAGAAGAGTGGCGCGCGCTACGCTTTTGTCGGCGTGCCATTCGATGAAGGCAACATCGGCAAGCCGGGCTCCGAGGAAGGTCCGCGCGAGTTCCGCCTCGCCTCGCAAGAGTATTTTTCTTATTGGTTCGAGTACAATATCGACCTGCATGGTACCGCTGTCGACTGCGGCGATGTTTCCATGCCCAAGGTCAGCCCCGACGTTGCCCGCGAGCGGATCTATCGCGCGGTCCGCGAGGTGCTGAAGGCGGGGCTCGTTCCGATCATCGTCGGTGGCGACAGGTCGATGTCGATCGCGGCGACCAAAGCACTTTCCGATCATATCGGCAGCAAGAAGAAAATGGGCTACCTGCACTTCGGGGCCCATCTCGACATGTCGGACAGCTGGGCCGGTGAGCGCAATCTCGCGCCTTGCGCGCTGGCGCGGATCACCGAGCTGGCGAACCTGGCGGCGGGAAATGTCGCCCATCTCGGCGCCCGCAACTCCATGAACCCGAAGGACTGGATCGACCTCGCCAAGGAACGCGGCATCCAATTCAACCCGATGTTCGAGCTGCTGAAAAACGGCGTCTACGAAACGGCACAGTCAGCGATCAATCGGGTCTGGAAGGGCACCGATGCGCAGTACATCAGCTTCAATTTCAACGTCATGGACGCGTCTGCTGCGCCGGGCGTGACCTCGACGGAACCCGGAGGTCTCGAAAGCCGCGAGATGATGCGAATCGCGGAAATGATTGGCAAGAAGAAATCCGTTTCGGTCATCGACGTTTCTGAATTGTGCCCGGTCTTCGACGTCAGCGGCACCGCCGCGCGGTTGGCCGTTTGCGTGGTGATGAGGATCATGGCGGCTCTCGCCAAGGCGCGGGGCGAGGAGATTGACGCCAGCATCCGCCGCAGTGACCTCGTCGGGACGTGAGTTGCAATCCCGTGCGGCAATCCTGCGCAGCCTCGATCGAGCAGTCCGCTCGAGCTATTGAGGGCGACGAGAGGCAGATCCCATGCAGCGCTGCCGGGAAGTGCTTCCTGCCAAGCTTCACCTCGCCCTCGACCCAACATGCTTTGAGGAAAATGGGGTATCCATCTGAGTGCGGTTGGCGCTATATGATGGGATGCCTGCGCAACCTAACGCCACCACTGTGCAAGCCGGCCGGGACTATCCGCCGAGCTACGCGGAGCTGGGGACGTGGTTTCCCGACGATGCCGCATG